>JADYZL010000371.1 GCA_020853155.1 Bryobacterales bacterium | reverse complement strand
GCGGCTTTGTGGGAATCCATTCGGCAACCGGATCGGAACGCCAATGGGAGTGGTATTGGAAGATGATCGGGGGGAGTTTCGACTATCACCCCCCGCTGCAGAAGTTCCTGGTGCGCGTGGCGGATGCTTCGCACCCCTCGACGAAGGGCCTGCCCTCCAGCTTTGAGTGGGAGGATGAGTTCTACTTTCAGAAGCATACAAACCCGGATGTGAAGCCCCTCCTGGTAGCGGACCCCGCGCAATTGAAGGACCCGAAGAAAGCGGAGCGCCCGGCGAACCCATTCGGCAATGCCGTGCCTCTTGCGTGGTATCACGTTTTCGAAGGCGGGCGGATTTACTATATCGCCCTCGGCCATAAGAACGAGCACTATCAGAACCCGCTGTTCTTGCAACAGATTCTCGGCGGCATCGAGTGGGCCATGGGCCGCGACCGGTAAGGGGGCATCCAATGAACGAAAACCTGACGAGCCGCCGGGGATGGCTGAAGAGCGCCGGCGCCATTGCGGCGTTTCCGGCGATTGTCCCCTCCACGGTGTTCGGGCAGTCCGCGCCCAGCAATCACATCCATGTGGCGCAGATTGGCTGTGGACGCATTGCCCGGTCTTCGGAGTTTCCGGGTGTACTCGCGCACCACGGCATGGCGCGTTTCGTCGCGGTGGCGGATCTCGACGCCGTGCGCCTGGCCGACGCCAAGCACACGCTGGAAGAGCAGTACGCCAAGCGGCTGGGCGCGGCGAGCTACAACGGCATCAAGACTTACGCGGACTACCAGGAGATGCTGGCCGACAAGAGCATCGACGCCGTGTGTATCTCGACGCCGGACCATTGGCACGCCCAACCCGCCATGGAAGCCGCTCTCGCCGGGAAAGATATCTACCTGCAGAAGCCCGCCTCGCTCACCATCGAGGAAGGGCGCCACATGGCCGATGTCCTCAAGAAGACGGGCCGGATTCTGCAACTGGGCAGCCAGCAGCGGAGCGAGCCTCAGTGGCGCTTGGCTTGCGAACTCGTGCGCAATGGGCGCATCGGCAAACTGAAAGAGATTTTCGTCGGGCTTCCTTACGATCCGGCAGGCGGCAATCCGTCGCCGATGCCGAGGCCGGAAACGCTCGACTACAACTACTGGCTGGGTTCCACACCCGAGGTCGCCTATACGGAAGACCGCGTACATCCGCAGACCGGCGATGGCAAGCGCCGTTATGACCGCCCCGGCTGGCTGCGCTGCCAGCAGTTTGGCGCGGGCATGATCACGGGATGGGGCGCGCATCATCTGGACATCGCGCACTGGGCGATGGACCAGGAATACGCTGGCCCCACCTCGGCCACCGCGCTTGCGACCTTTCCCGCCCCCGGCTCCGGACTTTGGGACGTACACGGCAACTACCATGTGCGCATGCGCTACCCGAACAACGTCACCGTCTACGTGGGAGATTTTTACCCGACCGGCGTGAAGTTCCTGGGTGAGGATGGCTGGATCTGGGTAACGCGTGGAAACTACAAGGCGGGCGACCCCCCGGTGGGTACGCGCTTGGAGGCGCTCGACGCGCACGACCCGCGCATCCTGCGGGAGGGGACCAAGCCGAACGAGTTGCATCTGCACGCGAGCCCGCAGGATGACCACCACCTCGATTGGCTCAAGAGCGTGCGCACGCGCAAGCCGCCTGCCACGAATGCCGAGATCGGGCACCGCAGTTGCTCCGCCTGCCTCGTCGCGCACATCGCGATGCAGGTGAAGGGAGAACTGCAATGGGATGCGCGCACCGAGCGCTTCACCAATAGCGAGGAAGCGAACACGCACTTGCGGCGGGAGCAGCGCGCCCCTTACGGGACCTGGGCCGTCTTGAAGAAAGCCGGCATGGGGGAAAGCGCGTAGACCGCGTTATCCGCTCATTCACTATGGGAAACTCTGGCTGGGCAGCACGGGCTTGCGGGGCTCTACCCGCGGCGTGTATTTGAACTTGGTCCAATCGTCCGCGGCGATCCCGTTCAGGTCCCACCTCACGACTCCCCCGTGAAGGGTGAGTTCCGCTCGCAAGCGCTCGTTGCCATCCATGCGAGCGCCCGCCGAATCGAGGAATCCGAAGCGGCCCCGCTCCAAGCGAAAGACGGTCACGTCGGCCGTAGCGCCTTCGCTGAGGTGGCCGAGTTCAGGGTGCTTGATGGCTTGCGCGGCGCGCCACGTTGTGGCGGCGATCACATCCTTGAGCGGCATGCCGAGCACCAGCATCTTCGACATGACATTCGCCAGGTCTTTCATGCCCGTGTTCATGCTGCCCACGTGAAGGTCGGTAGAAATTGTGTCCGGCCAGAAATTTTGCTTTGTGGCGGGCACGGCGACGTTCCAGAAGAAGCTGCCGCCTCCATGACCGACGTCGAATAAAACTCCGCGCTTGCGCCCGTTCCGCATCGCCGGGTTCACCGTGCCGTCGGGCAGCAGTTCCATCCGGAACGGGGAGTAACAGTGTGTGTAGATATCACCGGCGTGCAATTTCGTCTCGAGAAGCTCCTTGAGCGTGCGCTCCCCTGCCAGGAAGCCGAAATCCACCATCACCGGAAGATTGGCCAAGCGGCCCGCTTCCACGGCATTATCGATGGAATACCAACCCGGGCCCGCGTAGTGGGCGGACTTAAATCCCACCACGACATCGGCGTTCTCTTTGGCGACGCGGGCCGCCTCCTTGGGTTGCATGCCCTTGGGATCGTTCTCTCCGCTCACGCTCATGCCATCGGCTACGATGTTCACAAAAGCTAGAACCCGGGTGTGCGCCCGGTCAATCACGCGCTGACGAAAATCCGCGAAGTACCTCCAACCCGCGGAGCCGGCGTCGACGACGGTGGTGACGCCGGAGCGGTACGTGAATCCGTCGGGGTAAACGCTCAGATCGCCCGTGTACGCGCGCAATCCCGTGCCCGCGTAAACGTGCGCATGGATATCGATGATGCCGGGCGTCACGTAGAGGCCCCGCGCATCCACGGCGCGCTTGGCTTGCGCGACGGGCAAGTCCGGAGCCACTCGCGCGATCTTCCCATCCTTGATCGCGACATCGGCGATCCGGTCGATGCCATTGCGGGCATCGATCACGTGGCCGCCCCGAAGCAGCAGATCCCACCTGTCATCCGATTGCTGCGCCGTGGCGAACATCACAAGCAGACTCGCGGCCGCGATCGCGCGAAGAAAAAATGGGGTATATGTTGCACGCATATTGCTGTTATATTCAATTCCAATTCGGCCAGGAGGTCAACCATGTTTCGCAGGAGAAGCTTTATTGATCTGATCGCCAGGATTCCTGGGCTTGGGCTGCTCGCGGCCGCCGCGGGCGCCGCGCCACAAGCAAAGCCGGCAGCCCGGGATTACTTTCGGGAACTGGGGGTGCAGCCTTTCATCAATGCGGCGGGCACATACACGGCGCTCACCGCGTCCCTGATGCCGCTCGAGGTCCGCGATGCCTGGCAATATGCCACGGGGCACTATGTGAAGCTCACCGAATTGCAGGATGCCGTGGGCGCTCGCATCGCGGAGCTAACGGGCGCGGATGCCGCGATGGTGACTTCGGGCGCGGCCGGCGCTCTCACCGTGGGAACGGCTGGTATCCTCACGGGCGCCGATCCGGAGAAGATCCGGCGCTTGCCCGATACCTCGGGGATGCGAAACGAAGTGCTCATCCAGAAGCCCCATCGCTTCGCCTACGACCATGCCGTGCGCAGTGCCGGCGTAACGATGTTGGAGGTGGAGACGCGCGAGGACGTGGAACGCCTCGCGGGCAGCCGGACGGCGATGATGCTCTTCTTCAATGACGCCAACAACCGTGGAGCGATCCGTGACGAAGAATGGGTGCGGCTCGCGAGGCAGCACGGCGTCCCCACGTTCATCGATTGCGCGGCCGACGTGCCGCCGGCCTCGAACCTCACGAAGTATCTCAAGATGGGCTTCGATCTGGTGACCTTCTCGGGCGGCAAGGGCCTCATGGGTCCGCAGAGCGCCGGCCTGCTGCTGGGGCGCAAGGACCTCATTCAAGCGGCGCGGATGAATACTTCCCCCTTCAGCGATACCCTCGCTCGCGGCATGAAAGTGAACAAGGAGGAAATGCTCGCCATGTTGGTGGCCGTGGAGTGCTACCTCAAGCGGGACCACGCCGCCGACCTCCGCGAATGGAACCGGCGCTGCGACGTGATCGCAAGTGCGGCCAAACAAGTGAAAACGGTCATCAGCGAAGTGTTTGTTCCCCCGATCGCCAACCATGTCCCTCACCTGGCCCTGCGCTGGGACGCCTCTGCCGTGAAGCTTACGCCCATCGAAGCGATGCAGCGCCTTGCGCAGGGAGATCCCGCCATCGAAGCGTGCCCGCTCACCGATAAGGAGCGTCTGGTCTTCGGCGTCTGGATGATGCAGCCAGGGGATGCGGAGCGCGTGGCGCGGAGGGTGAAGGAAATCCTAAAGGGGGCAGCCTAAGCCGGCATCGGCGCTCCCCCTTTACAGGCTCGCAATCACGTCGATCTCGACCAGAGAATTACCGGGAATCCCGCCGTAGGCCGCGATGGTGGTGCGCACCGGCGGCTCATCCCCAAAACGTCCAAGAAACACCTCGTTCATTGCCTTATAGTCAGCGAGATCCGCGAGGTAGACGTTGCACTTGAGCACTTTCTGCATCGAAGATCCGGCGGCCACCAACTCCTTCTCCACCTCGTCGAGCACGTGTTTGGTATGCGCTCGAATGTCTCCCTCGAAATGCGCTCCCTTGCCGGCGATGAAAAGCAGATTCCCGTAAGACACAGCCCCTGAAAACAGAGGCGTCTTCTCCGGTTTCCCGCCACCACGGTAGTGGACTTTCTTGACCGGGCTGCTCACCTGGGCACGCAACGAAAACGGAACCGCCCCGGCGAGGGCGGCGGCGGCGAAACGGCGGCGTGTTGGCTTCATCGATTCTGGCTCCTTTGCGTCAATTAGAGGGTGATCTTGCGAAGGTCGATCTTCGACATATCGTCCACTCCCAGGCCGAGGGCGCCTGCGATGGTGACATGCTCGGGCTGCATGCGGATAAAGCCGCTGTCTTCGTCTTTCGGGGCTTCCGCCAGCGGCGGCATCCCCATAATCGTGCGCTGCGCATCGAGTTCTTCCCACCCGATCCGGTCCATCGCGACCGGGTCCGTGGAGAAG
>JADYZL010000370.1 GCA_020853155.1 Bryobacterales bacterium | reverse complement strand
GCCCTTCGCTTCAACGCAGGGGTTCTGTCATTGACAAGAGAGGTTACAACATGACGAGATCTTTTCAGGATCGCGCCGCGTCATGGGCATCACTGCTCGTGGCGCTGGTCGTGTTCTCGCTGATTTGCGTCCCGGCTTCCGCTCAAGTCCTCTACGGTTCGATCGTTGGGACTGTGGGTGACCCAACCGGCGCGGTAATTCCCGGCGCCACGGTGAAGGTTACCAACAATGCCACCGGATTGAGCCGCGAGACGACTTCCGACGCGGCCGGGCGCTTTTCGTTGCTCAGCTTGCTTCCCGGCACCTATGACGTTGCCGTCACAAGCACCGGTTTCAGTTCACTCACCAGGGAGAACGTGGACGTTACCATTAACACCGTTACCCGCGTCGACCTGAAGCTTCAGGTTGGACAGGTGACGGAGCAGGTTACCGTCTCCGGGACGGCGCTGACTCTGCAATCCGACAAGTCGGACGTACACTCCGAGATTAGTTCCCAAGAAATGACCAGCGTGCCATTGCCCGGCTACCGCAACTACCAGACCCTGATGAATCTGGTACCCGGCGCGACGCCGGCCGCGTTCCAGAACGCGGTGGTGGATACCCCCGGCCGCGCGCTGACCACGAACATCAACGGCACCGCGCGCAACAACAACAACACGCTTACGGACGGCGCGGTGAACATCAACATCTGGCTGCCGCACCACGTTGCATACGTGCAGCCCGTCGAATCGATCGAGACCGTCAACATTTCGACGAACTCCTTCGACGCCGAGCAGGGCATGGCCGGCGGCGCCGCCATCACGGTGGTGACCAAATCCGGCACCAACGATCTGCATGGAGTGGGCTTCTGGTTCCACAACAACAACCGCCTGAACACGGCGCCGTATTTCCGCGCCGCCAACTACAAGGGGCTTCCGAAGACGACGTTGAACATCGCCGGCGGCACCCTGGGCGGCCCGATCATCAAGAACAAGTTGTTCTACTTCTTCAGCTATGAACGGACCATGGAAGGCACCGGCTATGAGGGCGACTACGGCGTCGCGCCGCAAGCGTTCCGCAACGGCGATTTCAGCGCCTGGAATGGCTACGCCAAAGTCTACGATCCGGCGAGCGTGACCGTCGCCCCATCCGATCCAGACTACTTAAAGAAGATAGCCCTGCGCACACAGTTCGCGGGCAATATCATTCCAACCAGCCGGATCAGCCCGATTTCGGCCCGCATTTACAACGGCATGCCGCTTCCGAATCAGATCTCTCCCACGGACGCGAACAATTTGGACAACAATTTCCACACAAGCACGGTGCTTTCGCTAACCCGCAACCAGTATGACTTCAAGCCCAGTTGGGTGGTGAACGATAAGCTGAGCGTGTGGGGCAAGTACAGCCGCATGGGCGCCCCGGTTTCCGGCGGCTACGCCTTCGGCGATAAGGGCGGACCCGCTCTCGGCACCGACGGCAAAGGCGATACAACGGTCCAACTCGTCACCGCCGGCTACAACTACACCATGTCGCCCACCTTCCTGATGGACGGCGTGTTCGGCTATACCCGGATGGACCAGACCGTCAGCATTCCCGGTCAGGGCAAGAACGTCGGCCTGGACGAATGGGGCATCCCTGGCACCAACGGCGGTTCGCAATTCGCGAACGATCCGCGCTATGGCGGCCTTCCGAGCGTCCAAGGCATCGGCTTCGACAACGTCGGCATTGAGGCCACTTGGGCACCGCTCTTCCGCAAGGAACGCAGCTTTACCTTCCAGGGCAATTTCACCAAGCTGGCCGGCGCGCATGAAATTCGCTTCGGCTTTGAGCCGCGGCGTCTGAAACTGGACCACTGGCAGCCGGAAACGGCGAATCCACGCGGGCAGATTAACTTCAGCGGTTCGACCACGAACATTCCCGGGCAGTCGGCGCTCGAGCCCAATTCGTTTGCCTCGTTTTTGCTCGGGCTGCCTTCCTCGTATGGCAAGTCCATCCAGAACATCCTGATGACCAACCGCGAGTGGCAACTGGCCTGGTACGTGCGCGACCGCTGGCAGGTTACCCGTAATCTCACCGTCAATATCGGTTTGCGCTATGAGTACTACCCGCTGATCAGCCGCGAAGGCCGCGGCATCGAGCGCTGGGATCCGTACACCGACACCGTCTATCTCGGCGGAGTGGGTAACACTCCCCAGAACGCGGGCATCGACGTAAGCAAGAAGCTCTTCGCGCCCCGCCTGGGTATCGCGTACCGCTTCGCCGGCGATACCGTCATCCGCGCCGGATACGGTATTACCTATGACCCGGTTCCCTTCTCCCGCCCCTTGCGCGGCCTCTATCCGGCCACGCTCACGGGCGACTTCCAGCGTCAGGGTTCCTTTGGCTCGTTTAACAACCTGAGCCAGGGCATTCCCGCGATCGCCATTCCGGACATCAGTTCAGGAACCATCCAGTTGCCGTTGGACGTCAACATGGGTCCGCGCAGCCCCTGGGGCGGCCAGCTTAGCCGCGGTTATATCCAGAGCTGGAACCTGACCCTCGAGCGGAAACTGCCCTGGGGCATCCTCGGCTCGGCCGGCTATGTCGCTACCCGGACGATCGACCAGATGCTCGACCGCGACATCAACACCGTAGGCCCAGGGTTGGGCGTGGATCGCGCCAACCTGCCTTTGGCGAAGATCACCGGACGCCGAATTGCCGCCAATATGTGGGATGGCTGGGGCTACGGCGCCTACGACTCGCTGCAGGCGAACGCGCAGAAGCAATTCGGTTCCGGATTCTTCTTCACGACGTCCTACACGTTTAGCAAAGCGCTCAACATGTCCGACGACACCGGCTGGGCCGGGCCGAAGGCGTTCAACTGGGAAGGCATGCTGGACCGGAACTATTCGCTCGCCGGATACGACCGCACCCACATGTTCACCACGGCCTTCACCTACGACCTGCCCTTCGGCGAAGGACGCCGCTTCAATCTCGCAGGCCCCGCGAATGCGGTGCTGGGCGGATGGAAGCTTAGCGGCACCTTCTACGCCTATACCGGCACGCCCTTCAATGTTACGGGCAATGGCGACAGTCTGCAATGCATCGGCTGCACCCAGACCGCGTTCCAGATTGGCGAAGTGAAAAAGCTCGATGGCAAGGGCCCCCAACAGGCCTTCTTCGATCCGTCGGCCTTCCGGGATCCGAATTATTACTTCGACAAGTTTAATCCGAAGTACGTTCCGGGCAGCATGGGCGTGAATGCCCTTCACGGACCTGGCTTCTGGCAACTCAACCCCGGCCTCTTCAAGAACTTCAAGATCACCGAAAAGGTGAACATGGAGTTCCGTGCGGAAGCCAACAACATCGCGCACAATATGCGTTGGAACAATCCTTCAGGTACCTCCGCGAATATGAAGCTGAATGCCGACGGTTCGTTGAACACATCGGTGCCAAACCCACTCGGTGGATTTATGACGACCACGGGCGGAGACTCCTTCCGCCAATTCCGCTTCGGTCTGCGTTTGAGCTTCTAATCGCGAAGACGCTGCTCGTTAGCAAGAAGGGGGAGCCATCCGGCTCCCCCTTTTTTTCGTGGATGCCGGTTGGCGATCTTACAGATCTTACGCGATTCGCGCGTTCTGTTCCGTTGTGGAACGGGCGGCCGGATTGGACACGGGACTGGCGGAACGGGGTGGTTCGGTTGCCAACGATCAAGGGGCGTTGCCGTGGTTGATGCCACCCCTGCCGGGGTTCTCAATCTCTTTCTGCGCGTACCGGGTGTTCACACACCCGGCTGGCCTATGACGCCCTGCGGGCTCTCGGCGCGGACCGGATGTCTTCGCTGTGGCTGTTTTTGCGGAACGAAGCCGGCGAGGATCTTGCGGTTCTTACAGTCATTGCTGGATTCTGTTCCGTTGTGAAACGTGCGGCCGGATTGGGATCTGGGCTGTTGCGGAGCGAAGCCATTCGGTTGTCAAAGAGCAGCGGGGCGTTGCCGTGGTTCATGCCACCCCTGCCGGGGTTCCGAAGCTCTTTCTGCGCGTACCGGGTGTTCACACACCCGGCTGGCCTATGACGCCCTGCGGGCTCTCGGCGCGGGCCGGATGTCTTCGCTGTGGCTGTTTTTGCGGAACGGGGCGATTCGGTTGTCAAGGATCAGCGGGGCGTTGCCGTGGTTTATGCCACCCCTGCCGGGGTTCTCAATCTCTGGAGTGGCTTTCCCGCGAGTTTACACTCGCGGCTGGCTTATTGCGCCCTCCGGGCTCTCGGCGCGGGCCGGACGTCTTCGTTACGGCTGTTTTTGCGGAACGAAGCCGTTTGGTTGTCAAAGATCAGCGGCGGATTGGACTGTATTTGATTGCGGGCTATTGGCGCGCGATCGTCGGCCATTCTTCTCTTCTCCCTTTGGTTGAGGGTACCGGTTGTTTGCGCGATGCGAGCCGGATATTGCCGGCCTCTTGGCTCTCTCATACGCGATTATCGATATTTTCCAGGCGATTCCGAACAAACTTGTTTTGGGGGCGTGAAGTTGATGCGACGCAAGGTACTGGTATTGAGAGGCTTGCCAGGATTCCAGGGAATTGAACATCAGATGTGATCCGGGCCAGCCGCAGCCCCAGCCGACAGGGACTTCCGCGATTCTTCCAGATTCTTGAGGGCGAAATGCGCGTTGCCCGGCGGGTTGAACGCCCACGTCAAACAGACGTCCGTTACCTTTTACCGGACCTCTCGAACGTCTTCGCGCTTCCCGATGTCGAATCCCCACGTCGAGCAGGCATCCGTTTCGTCGGCGAACATGGCTGAGGGTCAGGGCGCAGGCTTATTTGGCGAACGGATCCCAGCCCGCCGGGAGCAACGCTTCCCCCTCAAAGAATAGCCGTCCCGGCTCCCCCGCGATGAGCTGCCCCACCCGCGCGATCCGCTGGCCGGCGATCCGGCCAGGAATGCGGTCTGCCGACGGAGCGGCGAAGAGCAACTCATAGTCGTCCCCGCCGTGAAGGGCGTCCGATTCACTGGCCCCCGGAAAGACAGGAAGCGGCCGTTGCAACCGAGCGGCGAGGCCGGAAGCGCGGGCGAGCCGGGCGAGGTCGCTCGACAACCCATCGCTCAGATCCATGGCGGCGGAGGCGATCCCCCGGCGGCGCAGCGCATTGCCCAAGGCGACACGCGGTTCCGGGCGAAGATGGCGTTCACGGGCCGCGCGGCCCGTGGCCGACCGGCTGCGTCCGGAACGAAGCCCCAAAGACGCGCCGCCGAGCGCTCCGCTTACGTAGAGAGTGTCGCCCGCACGCGCCGTGCCGCGCCGAAGCGCTTCGCCGGCAGGAACGGCTCCGCACACCATGACGTCGATGGAAGCGCGCGCCGCGCGGCTCAGGTCGCCACCGGCGAGCAACACCTTGTACTTCGCGGCAAGAGCCAGGAATCCGTCGTAGAACCCGTCAACCCATGCCGGCTTGACCCAGGGCGCTACGGCGAGCGAGAGCAGCGCGAAGCGGGGGCTGGCGCCCATGGCGGCAATATCGCTGAGGCTGCGGCAAAGCGCCTTCCATCCGACGGAATCCGCGGGATACTCCCGCAGGAAATGCCGCTCCTCGATCATCATGTCCGTGGTGAAAACAAGGTCTTCGCCGGGGGCCGGGCGGTAAATGGCGGCGTCGTCGCCGATGCCGAGCATAAGGCCGGGCTTCCGGCTGGAGGCGCGAGCGCGAACCGGGATCCGCGCTTCAATCCGGCGGATCCATGCGTCTTCGTTCATTCGCGCTTTCCTCGCTCCACGCGGCAGCCTCCCCCGCTCATCGGGAGGAAGAACCTCGGGATGCGCCGGGCTGAGTTGGTTTCGCGTTTCCACTCACGGGCTTCGGGCCACCGCCCGGCACCACCGCGGATTCAATCAGGCGCTTCAACTCACGCCGGGCGATCATGGCCCAGTCGCTCGCAGGATCGAGCTTCAGAAAGAGCTTCCAGTGCCGCGCCGCCTCCATCAAACGGCCTAGGTTCTGGTAGAGAAGCGCCAGGTTGTAATGCGCATCCACGTAGCGCGGGTCGAGCTCCAGCGTCTTCGCATAGCAGGCGAGCGCCTTTTCCACCTCTCCCTTTTCGTCGTGGAGGCTGGCGAGGTTGAAATGGGCCAGCACGTAGCCGGGATGGATGTCGATTGCGCGCCGATAATGATCTTCGGCCTGGCGCATCTTCTTCTGGTTGAAATAGATGGTGCCCAGGTTGAGATGCGCGCCGAAACACTCGCCGTCCAACTCGAGCGCCTCCTTATAAAGCGGCGTGACTTCAGAGGGGGCCGCGCCCTGATTCTCGCGCTCGAGCGCCCGATAGAAGAGGTCCGCAGCCCGGCTCTTCCGGGGATCCTCCTTCTGCTTCTGGCGAGGTTTCGGGAAGGCGAGGATCTCCTTCAACTCGGCCGGTTCGAGTTCGAGCAGCAACTGGCCGCTCTCGGCGTCCATCTGGCAGCCCTGCCAATGGACGGCGAGCTTGCGTCCCCGACGGCGCAGCCGCAAATCCCGCAGGGGGTCTTCCGCCGCGTCAACGCGTTTGCGGAGGGAATCGAGCAGCGCGTCCATGCGCGCATAGGGGACCTTCGATTCGCGCAAGATGCGCAGGTTGCGCATGAGCAGGAGATCGCCCTGCGTGTAGGCATCCTTCTCCGGCAGGAACCCCAGCTTCTCCCACGCCGCAAGCTGCCGCGGAGAAACGTGGGCCTGGCGAAGCGCCTGTTTTCGCGAAAGGGATGCGGGAAT
>JADYZL010000369.1 GCA_020853155.1 Bryobacterales bacterium | reverse complement strand
TCCCTTCGGAACCGAAGCGGCCGCGCACGTCCACGGCCACCACGGCGAATCCGTGCTGCGTATACCACTCCCCATCGCGCCGCGATCCCGCCCGGTTGTAGGGCGTCCTCACGACCAGCGTGGGCCACCGCTCTTCCCCGGTTGTGGGGAGATAGACGTCTGCGGCCAGCTTCACTCCATCGCGCATCTCGATGCGAATATCGCGCAGCACTTTGGTTTCCGCCGGCGGCTCCTGCGAAGCCGCCACTCCGCCAAGCATCAACAAGAGGAGAAGAACGATCATGAAAGACCCCCATTCGATCGGGCGGAAGCAGGCAGACGGTGCTCCCCCGCTTCGCTAGTCTGCAGTCTTGAAACCGCTGTTTCACAGATTCCCAGACCTAGGCCGGGATTGAGCGACGGATGGAGAACCCCGTTGCGCGCCGTGGGATTCCCGTCGAATATCTTCCAGAAGAGTTCATTGCCCGTATCCGGCTCCACAGGCGGGAAATACTCCACCATCGGGCACACATGCGGCGCCTGGCTGAACACCACGGCAAGGTTGTGCGCTTCGTTCGAATGAGGAATCACGGGCAATCCAGCCGCTTCCGCGATGGCGCAAATCTTCCGCATTTCCGTGATGCCGCCGCAGCGGTTCGCATCCGGCTGCAGAATATCCGCCGCCCGGCGTGCGATGAATTCCTGAAACTCCCATTTCGAATAGAGGTGCTCTCCCGTGCTCCACCTTTGCCAAGGGCATCGAAGCTTCAACTCCACATAGCCGTCCACATCCTGGGCGGGAAGGGGTTCTTCGATCCAGGAGATTCTGTACTCACGGAGTAGATGAGCCATTTCCATGGCATAGCCGAGATCCCAGCCCATGTATGCGTCGCAGGATAATTCGACCTCGTCTCCGACGGCCTCGCGCACGGTTCTCACCAGGGCCACGTTCTTCTTCATGCCCCGAACCCCGTCCGATGGGCCGAAGCCAAAGCGCTGCTTCATGGACCGGAAGCCCGCGGAAACCCATTGGCGCGCTTCTCTCGACAACTCGCCAGGATCGTCCAGCGCATAGAGGCGGCTAACGTAACAGGGAGCCGTGGTGCGGGTGACGCCTCCGATCAATTCCTGCACTGGCACGCCGAGGGCCTTGCCGTGGAGATCCCAGCATGCGATATCGATCGCCGCAATTGCCGCCATGGCATTTCCGGATCGTCCAAAGCGCAGAGTTCCTCGATGCATGCGCTGCCAGAGGTACTCATGACGCCGTGGATCCTCTCCCAGCACCAGATCCATGTAGTAGTCGTCGATCAGCGCTTTGGAAGCGCCCTGAAATCCACCCGCACTCCCGATGCCCACCAAACCTTCATCGCTTTCGACTTGGACGAGGGTGAATACAACGTCTCCAAACCACCCGGATTCCCTCTCGCGGGCATCCTCGAATTGAGACGCGCTGGTGACCAGATGACGGTTCAGCGTGGACGGGGGCTTATCGAAGCGGATGTTCCGGGTAGCGATCTTGGCAATGCGCATGGATCTACCTCCACCAGAGGGCTCCGTTCACCGCTCCTCCATCATGAACCAACTCCGCGCCGGTGATGTAATCGGCCTCGCTCGAAGCCACGAATGCGGCGAGGGCGGCGATCTCTTCAACGGTGCCCATGCGCCCGGCGGGGATCATCGCCTCGAGTCTCCCCATTACGGCGGGGTCACTCAAAAGCTCGCGGTTGATTTCGGTAACTGCGCCTTCCGGGCAAAGGAGATTCGATGTGATGCCGTGTTTGACGAATTCCATGGCCGCTACCTTGCTGAGCATGCGCAGCCCACTCTTTGCAACGCAGTATGCGGCCTGCTGTGCCGTGGGGAGTAGCGAGGCGGTGGAACCGATATGAATCAATCGTCCCCCGCGGCCTTGGCCGATCATCAGCCGCGCCGCAACCTGCGTGCAATGGAGTGCTCCTGTCAAGTCCACCGCCATCATCCGCTCCCAATCCCCGATGCTGCATTCCATCAGACTGCCGAAAACGATCACGCCGGCATTATTCACCAGAATGTCGACTCCCCCCATCCGCGCGGCAGCCTCGTCGAGCACCGATTCGACTTCGGCGCGATTCGAGACGTCCAGCTTCCAACTGAGAGCCACCCCACCGCAATCCAGCTCCGCGGCGGCCGCGGCGGCGCCTTCTCCGTCGATGTCGGTGATCGCAACCGCAGCGCCTTCCTGAAGGAACCGCTCGGCAATGGCGCGGCCGATGCCCCGCGCGGCTCCCGTGATGAGCGCGTTCCGCCCGGCCAACCGTCCGCGCACGGGCGTGACACGAGGTCTGTAAAGGCTGGTATTCGATTCGTAGTTCACTGCGGCTGCTCCAGCCGCGCACCAAGTCCAACGGCGTCGCCCTTCACAACCCCGGCGCCGCTTGCACGAAAAGCATTCGCGCTGGCGAGTGAAGACGTCAACCTCCGCAGCGTCATGCGACCCGGCCTCCCGCGTGGCGTTCGAACACTTCAGGATCGTAGAGCGGCAGAAACCTCCCACCACTCTTCCGAATCCGGCTATAGGCGCGCTCAGCCTCTTCCAGACTCTCGGCGATCCCCAACGGAGGACCGTCCAAATTGCCGTACTTGAATGCGCAATCCCCAATCAGCACGGTTCCGGATCCCGCATCGACCTCATAGACCATCGAACTCCGGTGGTGTGTGCCAGCCCACCATGCCCTCAACCCGTTCGCGATGGTCGCCTCGTCGTCCAGAAGATGGAGGCGTTCCCGGCCTTCGAAGAGGAGGTAATGAAGCACATCGTCAGGCACGCAAAGCTCGCGCGGGACGTGGAGGCTGGCTTTTCGTGCAACGATCTCCTCAATCCAGCCTCGCCGGGAGCAATAAATCCGGGCATTGCGGAATCGCGGGATATTCGCCGTCGTGTATGCCTGTAGCGGAGTGAGAAGGATCGCATTCACCTCCTCCGGCCGGATTCCGATTGCCGCGAGCGCCGCCACGGGTTCTTCATCCGGATCTCTCCGCAATTTGCACCTCTCTCCGGCAAAGGCGCGCCAAGCCGAGTTCAATGGCTCCAAGTTGGAGGGTGGGCCGGTATTCACGATCGCGGTGCCCCAAGGCCCTCGCAGCACGGCCATGGAGAAATGGAGGGTCTCCCAACGGTCCCAGTGGCTCATCCAGTAGACTTCCGGGCCCGGAACGTCGGCTTGGCCTACCTTCAGAATGTCGATGCGGACGCTCAATGAATATGCCTCGTTGGGTTATGCGGTCTGACCGGTATGACCATTCTGAAAGCCAACACGGT
The DNA here is from genome assembly GCA_020853155.1 of Bryobacterales bacterium. Taxonomy (GTDB): domain Bacteria; phylum Acidobacteriota; class Terriglobia; order Bryobacterales; family Bryobacteraceae; genus JACTMJ01. The sequence goes on along the minus strand of JADYZL010000369.1, from coordinate 3,891 downwards.
TTCTGTCAAGAACCTTCCTGCCTGATCGGCCTCCCTTTAGGGGTCCCGCGGCGGGAGGTAGAACTCCAGCGCGTCTTCGAGAGGAACTCCGGTGGGTTCGTTTGGGGCGTCCGGGTGGGTCTTGCGGAAGCGTTCCAAGGCCGTCTGCTGCAACTCCTTCACCACCGCCGGATGCCGGGCCGCGAGATTATGCAACTCTTGTGGATCCCGCTGCATATCGTAGAGCAGCCTGTAGCGCCCGGGTGTGGGGTTTGCCGTTGCGAGGCCGTCCCGGCGGGCGCGGCGTCCGCTCCCGTGGATGAGCTTCCAGCGGTCTGTCCGCACGTAGACTTCCTCGTTCTCCGGGTACTCGCTCACGATACTCTGTCGCGCCGATGGATGCTTGCGGCCTTCCAGATATGGCCGCAGGCTCTGGCCATGCTGCACGGAAAGGGCGGGGGCGTCGAGCAGGTCGAGAATGGTTGGAGCAATATCGATCATCTCGACGAGGTCCGTGACCCGCGCGGGCTCCACGCGGCCGGGCAGCCGCATCAGCAAGGGAGTCCGAAGCGCGGGTTCGAAGCCGCAGTGCTTCTCGATGCGCCCGTGTTCTCCCAGGCAATAGCCGTTGTCGCCCACATACACCACGAGGGTGTTGTCATCCAGGCCCAGGTCGCGGAGCTTCGTGAGCACGCGGCCGATGTTCCGGTCGAGAAACTGGACCGACGTGTAATGCGCGGCGCTGATCCCTTGCTTATCCTTCACCGTAAGATCCGCGAAGCAGAGGGGGATTTGCCAGGCATCCTCGGGGCCCGCGCGGGGCGGTGTGAATGCGGCGGGGTCGAAGGAGCCCCGATCTTCCAGCGGAAAATCGAATGGCGAATGAGGCTCCGTGAAACTCACCCACAACGCAAACGGCCGGTTGACGTTCTCTTCCAGAAACTCTCCAGCCAGACGTGTGGCGTAAGTGGCCAGCATCTCCTCGTCGCGGCGGGGATACGGCAGGCAATCCGCGTTCAGCCATAGCCGGGCGGGATCCTTTAGCGGCAGCCACGGAAACTTCCGCGTCCTTACGCCCGCGGGAACGGGAGAGCCCGGCACTTCCTTGCGCCATTGGCGCTCCAGGGCGTCCTCGGTGAGCATCATGTCGAACCCGAAAAGGCCCGGCCGCGGCTCCCGATGAAAGTGCATCTTGCCGATCACCCCGGTGTGAAACCCCGCCTTCCGCAACTGCTCCGCGAATGTGGGCTTGCCCAATGCCAATGGCGTCGGCAGCCGGGTGACTCCCGCCGCGCTGGGCATTTGCCCGGTAAGCAAGCTCTGCCGCGAAGGCGTGCAGACCGGGCAGTTGCAATACGAGTGGGAGAACCGGACGCCTTCGGAGGCCAGCCGGTCCAGGTTGGGCGTCCTTGCGTGCCGGTCTCCGTCGCAACCCATGGCATAACCGGCGTGGTCGTCCGCGATGAGGAACAGCAGATTGGGGCGTCCGCTCGCCGCGCGCGCCCTGGGCAGAAATGCGGGCGCCACGCCCGCCTTGAAAAACGTCCGCCGTGTCCACTTCGCCATCACAATGGAGCTCGCTCTTTCGTTGCCATCCGCACCGGGCCGGCGCTCGCCGGGGTGAGCCACCGGCAATCCGCCCTGTCTACTTCCGGTTACGCGCGTAGGCGTTGAAGAGAGCCTGGATATCGGCTGCGCTCTCGCCACCGGGGTGAATCACAATGCGGTAGCGGAAGCGGACTTTCTGCCCGGGCTTCAGGGTCATGGAGCCATCCTGAGTCTTGTCGTTCAGGAAATCATGGACCCCGAACGGATTCAGGGCGAAGAGGCCATAATCGCGCGCATGCCAGTAGGTGGGGTAGCGCGGGTTCGCGGGATTATCGAACATCGCGATGCCGATCTTCTCGCCATCCACCGTGGCGCTATAGTCCACCCAGGCAGCGCGCTTGCCCCACACCGCCTTGCCTTCCACGCCGTTCGAGTTGATCATGTGGCCGGACCGAACAGGAAACGCGGGAGCCCGTTTGTTTCCGGGCAGTTCGAACTCGGGGGCGGTTCGCAGCGCAAAGATCCCCTCTTTCGTATCGCCGAACTTCACCTCCGTGATCGCTTTCAGATCCAGGTCCGTATCGATGATGATCGAGGCGCCCTGCTTGCGGAAGACCATCTCGCGCGTCTCCTCGAGCAAGGTCTTCCCCTGGGGGTCGTTCCAGGCGAGCAGGATCTTCAGAGAACCGCTATCCTTGCCGCTCTTGGTGCTCAGCACCTTTAGCAGTTTCTCCGTGCCGGCTCTGCCCTGGTTGTTCTTGACCAGCGGATCGTTTGCCCAAAAATCATACCCATTCACGTCGCCATGGCCGTACCAGAGGCCGCGATGGTGGGGGTGGTCGGTGATTTCCCCTTCCCGCTTCTCCATTGGGTACATCCGGCTGACGATCTTGCCCGAAGCGGAGCGCAGCGGATGCAGATAGACCTTGGGGCCGGCGAGATACAGTTCGGAGTAAGGCTTGCCGTCAATTGTGATGTCAATTACATCCCCGTTCTGCGTCACGTTCACCTGCGCGAAGGCGGTGAACGCCAGTACGGTGAACGTGGCGGCCAGAGTGGCGAGGCGGCCGGCTAGAGAGGCTGGACGGTGGTTCGAAAGCATGCTCAGTTTCCTTTAGTTGACAATAAACTCGACGGCCAGCCGGCGCCGTTTGTTACCCATGCCAGGTTTGCGTAGGGCGAAGGCCGCATTTCTCTGGTGAAATTCTATCGCTCTTTCAGGGCCGCGCAAGGCCGGGGACAGGTGCGATAGAGTCAGATGCATCATGAATCGCCGCAATTTGTTCCGCATGGGAAGCGTTGCCGGGGCTGCACTGGCAGGCATGCCGTTATCCGCTCAACCGGGCGCCAGCAGTTCCGCGCGATCACTCATTGAGATCCGCAAGATTCTGTTTCGCAACAATCGCGAGAACAAGCGCGCCGCCTACCTGAAGTTTCTGGAAGAAGCTTATGCACCAGCATTGAAGCGGGCGGGCGTGGAGGCCATGGGCTTCTTCAACAACGACGTCGGCCCGGAAAAGCCGCATGTGCTCTGTGTGCTCAGTTACGGCCCGGGTGGAGCCATGACCGCCATTCAGGATAAGCTGAGCGCGGACAAGTCGTATCAGGAAGCGTGCCAGCGGATCTACGGGAAGGGGCCGGTCTATGAGCGCGTGGAATCCTCGCTCTTGCGTGCGTTTCCCGCCATGCCCAAAGTCGAGATCCCGAAAGCCGATGGCCCCCAATACTTCGAACTGCGCACGTATGAATCGGACGATCCCGTGAGCTTGTCGAAGAAAATCGATATGTTCGAGGGCGGTGGCGAAATCGCGCTGTTCCGCAAGTACGGCTTGCAGCCGGTGTTTTTTGGCGAAGCCATCGTGGGGGGCCGGATCCCCAATCTCACCTACATGGTGGCGTTCCCGAACCAGGCGGCGCGCCCGGAAGCCTGGCGGAAGTTCGCCACCAGTCCGGAATGGGACAAAGTGAAGCGGACGCCGGGATGGAGTGACGGCGAGGTGGTTTCGAGCATCACGAACGCGACCTATACGGGCCTTCCGTTCTCGGAGATCCGCTAGTGCCGGCACGGGGCGGCTGAAACCATGGCAAACGAATTTCGAGGGCCGATGCTCGATCTCCTGCGGGAAGTTATCGCGGGGCGCGCCCTCTCCATGCCGCTAGCCGAACACCTTGGCTTCCACGTGGTGGAGGCCGAACTAGGCGTGGTGACGGTGGAACTCGCCCCGGGAGAAGTCCATCAGAATCTCTCCGGTACGGTCCACGGTGGGGTGCTCTCCGTCATCGCGGATTCCGCCATGGGGCTGGCCTTCGGCACCACCGTGGAAGCGGGCCAAACCTTCACCACGGTGGAGCAAAAGATCAATT
>JADYZL010000368.1 GCA_020853155.1 Bryobacterales bacterium | reverse complement strand
TGCCGCGAAGCCCGCACTTTGGCCCATCCATTCCCGCCGTGTGGTTCGAACGCCGCGATTGCCTTTGTTCATGAGTGCCTCCCCGCCCGTGCCACGCGGGCTACTTCCGGAAATTCTCCACGCGATGGAAGGTGAGATAGTTAGCGTCGTGCCCCCGCGGAGCGCCTCCCTCCGCATCGTCGAAGGCCGTTCGCGAAGCCACCACCAGATCGTTGCCGTCGAATTGCCAGTCTACGTACTGAAAGGCGTGCTTCTCCGGGTCCGGGTGCGAGAGCACGGTGCGCTTGATTTTCCACTTGCGCAAATCCTTGGAGGACATCAGTACGAGCGTGTTCCGCACGGAGGCCGGGTCTGTCGCCGAGAGGGCAAACTGTGGCAGCGCCGGATTGGAGAGCGTCCAATAGTGCTTGCTTTTCGGGTCCCATCGAATGGTGAACTTCTTGGCGCCGCCGGGGAAAGGAATCAGCCGTTCAAACGTCAGCTTGCGGCCATCCACGCGCACGATCGCGGCTTTCTCGATATTCGCCACGCGGAGCAGGATGAGCAGTTTCCCCTTGCGGTCCACCACCACGTTTCCCTCCAGCCAGTGCTGGCCCTCCTTGGCGAGATCCGCCGGGTAGGGCAGGCGCTCCGTCATCGTCCAGCTTGCCGCTTGCATCAGGTCGGCGTCGACGGGCGCGGAGATGGCCATCGCCTCGAAGAACCCCCACTTGCCGGGAGGATGAAACTCCATGCCCCGCCAGAGCCTGCCTGCATGCTCCACCATCGGCACTGGGGCGGTGTGATATCCGGTGTCTTGCGTGAGATACGCTGGCTCGCTCCAGGTGATTCCGTTGTCGAGGGAGCGGCGGATGACGATCCGTCCGTACTCGTAAGTCGTCCCCATTAGATAAAGCGTGCCGCGGTGGACGAAGAGGTTCGACCAGAACTGATCGTGGAACTCCGCGGTCCGCCTCCAGCTCTTGCCCCGGTCCGTCGAACGAAATACGCGGGATACGGCGGATTCCGTGGAGGTGGAGCCTTTGCCGAAGAAATCATGGGAGCTTACATAATCGCCGTTCGGCAGAATCGCGATGGAGGGCGAGCCGATGTACTGGCGCGTGGCTGCGGGCTGGTGGTCTACCACCACTCCCGGCGGGAGCGCCGCCAGTTGGAGCCACAGGAAGAGCAATGCGATCATGGCATCGATTATCCGTCAGCCTCCCAGGAGAATGCCACACAGAGCGGATGTACAGCGCCGGCGCGAACTCGCCAAAAAAATGGAGCCGCGCCCGCGGGCTTGGCTCCGGTGGAGAACTCTTTTCGATTTTCATGGCCGGCGAGGAGTCTCCCCGCACGTTCCGAAGGAATGGTCAGGTCCGCTCTATCTGTCCTTCGTCATCGTCGTCTTCGTAGGCTTCGTCGCCCTGTTCGGCGCAGTAATCCTCCCATGCCTGCAATAGCCATGTGGGCAGCTTATCGTGGCGCGTCGAGACGATGCGCGCGGAAGGATACGCCATGTGCGGCTCCAGCGCGGTACGCACGTAGATCTTATGGTCCTGAACTTGAATCGGCGCGATCAGATCGGGCGGTTCCGTGATGTCGTCGCGGCTTTGCAGGTAAATCGGCACGAAGTAGCTCGGAATCCCGTAGTAGAGCTGCTTGATCGCCAGATCCCGGAAGAGCGCCCAGTGAATGGCTCCGGTGAGCGCGCAAACACGGGCGATGGGCGGAAGCTCGCGCAGGATTCCGATGCGTTCGGAATGATCGCTGAGGATGTGTTCCCCCGCCAACACAATTTCTGCGCCCGGTGAAATCGCCGGCCACGACGGATAGTCCGGGGGCTGAGGCAAGGTCTCCCAGGAATTGAGTGCTTCACCTACATACTGCAGATAGTAGGCGGGCTTCTGCTGCTTGTTTTCCTCGAACCGCAGGTAGAGGGGATTGCCCAGCCGCGTTTGCAACTGGCCGGCGCAGAAGATCAGGCCCACGTCCTGCTGCACATATTTCTCCTGCCGGATGGCGAGCCCGACATGCAGCGCGAGATACCGCTTCAGCACTTTGTTCTGTCTGCCCCAGTCTTCCGGCAGTGCTGCGTGCCGCAAACGGTCAATCTTATCTTCTGGCAGATAGGCGAAGTTATAGAGGCACTCGATCCGGTCAAGCGGGCACTCTTCGAAGTACTGGCGGAGCGGGAGTTTCTCTGGGATTTCGTAATCTCTTCGTGGGCGATGTCCACTGAGTCCCATCGTGTTCTTACCTTCCTTGGTGGCAGCGTCGATCCGCCAGGCCGGGCTTCTATCCTCGTCTCATGCCATTGGCGGTGGTGGACACCGCTCCCACGGCCGGAGAGAGAACATACACGAGAGAAGAGGGCTCGGGATATCCGTTCCCGTGCCCCAGGGGCGAACTGGTTGGAAGCCGGTTGCCTTGCGTTTCGGGCGAGCGCCCGGTGAAGCGGGCAATCGTCCCAGCCGAAGGCTGACGGCAACCGTTCAGCCTCCGTCCCGATTTCTGCAAGCCAGAAAATGCATCACTCGCTTCCAAAGCGCGGCCGGAAGGAACTGGGCCTCTCTCCTCCGGGCGGGGGAATCCGCCTCAGGGAGAATTTCTCGCATTGGGAAGAGCTCCATCGAAAGCCGATGCCGTCAAATTCGCTTCCGGCGGCGTACCGGTCCTGGCGCAGCCTCATCGTGGGGGCCCGCCAAATGCTCCGTTCTACACCCGGATTTGTGCCATGGCCGAAGCGCTTCCTCGCTCTTCGCCATTCTTGAAAATACGAATTTGTCTCAATCGCCGGCGATCCGCGATAAGCGGCGGATCCCTTGTTTCCATCTGTCAAAATAGACCCGTTCGGGGTCCGCTGGTGGCTCTTTCCGTTGCGTCCAGGCTCTCGTTTCCTTACTGGCCTTGATCGCGATGCTAACAAGTGTAATGCAAATCTCCACCGAATTGTAAAGTTCTTTCTCGGCGAGACCCAATCACGAAAGCGCGCCGTGGATCGAGCGGCGTTCCTCCGCCTCAATTCCGGGTCCCGGCGTGTGCCGGAGGGCAATTTCCGGCTGTGTGGAGACAAATTTATCTCGCCAGCCGGCCCATTCCGGAAGAGAGATGCCGAATCCAGAGAATTTGAAACGCTTCCCATGCGGATCGAATCTCTCTTGTACAAGGGATATGCATCCGGGTGCGCGGCAGAAGGTCCGGCACGGATTCTTCCCTGGAAGGAATGGATTTCGCGCGAGACGAAAGGAAGATCGGGCCAATGACAGAGAAGGAAGTTCTGCAATTCCGCTTCATCCTGGAGCAGGAACTGGCTGCATTGGATTCGCGGGCCCGGGGGCGAGAGACCCTCGAAATCGCCAACGAGGCAGATCCGTTGGATGTGACGCAAAGCGCGGCCGCTCGTGATTTTGAAGCGGGCAACATCTCCCGCATTGCAGCGAAAGGGAGACAGATTCGCGAGGCCATTTCCCGTATCCACAACGGGAGCTACGGGGAGTGTGAGCGCTGCGAGGAGCCCATCCCCGTTAAGCGGCTGAATGCGGTTCCATGGGCGTCGTACTGCATCCGGTGCCAGGAGGCGGTGGATCGTGACCATCACGAACATGACGGCGATCTGGAACCGGATCGCGCTGCCGCGTAAGGCCGCGCCGGTCCGCCTTTCCACTCGGGGAAATTCGCTTTAAGCAAGAGGCGGCTTCGGCCGCCTCTTGCGCTGCCCGTTCGCCGAACGGGGAGGCGTGCCCGGCGGCGTTCGGGATGGAAGTTCCCGGTACGGATGTTCTCGCCCAGATTCCCGCAAAGATCCGGGGCGATTCCGCGTATCCTATTCGTAGACGGCGAATGAGGGGACATTCGAACCATGGATACCTTGCAATTGATCGCGTCGGCCACCGGAATTGGCTTTCTTGCCGGAATCCGTCTTTATCTCACGGTGCTCACGCTTGGCCTTGCCGTTCGGTTTGAATGGCTGCGGCTGAGCGACCATTTTTCTGAACTCTCCATCCTGGGGAACTGGTGGGTCATCGGCTTTGCTGCCGTGGCGACGCTAGTCGAGTTCTTCTCGGATAAGATTCCCTGGCTTGATTCCGCCTGGGATAGCATCCATACGTTCATTCGCCCGATCGGTGCGGCCGCGCTCAGCGTGGCGGCCTTCGATAGCGTCGATCCCGCGCTCCGCTTCCTGCTGGTGCTGGTCACCGGCGGAGCCGCGCTCACCAGCCATTCCGCCAAGGCCGCCACCCGCCTCGCCGTAAACCAGAGTCCGGAGCCCTTCTCGAACGTCGCACTTAGCCTGGTGGGGGACGCCGCCGTGCCCGTGGGCATTTGGCTGGCGTTGGAGCATCCCCTGCTGATTGGCGGAATTGCCGCGGTGTTTATCCTGGTCGCGCTCATCCTCGCACCGAGAATCTTCCGTGTGGTGCGCATCCACTGGCTTGCGCTGAGCGCGTTGCTTACCACTTGGCTGAACCCCGGCGACGACGTTAAGGACCCTCTTCCGGGTGACCCCGCGGTGCTGGCGGCCGATCCGAAGCGTCTCGCCACCGCGTTCTCCGGGATGGCCTCTTCGCTGCCGGAAGCGTGCGTGGCGCACCTTCGAAGCAAGCATGGCGTCGATTCCGCATTTGCGCTTCATGGAGTGATGCGGCGGGGCGGCAAGCGCGCCAGAAACCGCGACGGCTATCTGTGCCTTCTCGAGGACCGCTTCGTGTTCATTGCGAAAAAGCTAGGCGGCTGGCGAAGCGAAGAGCTACCGCATGCGAACCTAAAACGGATCGATTTCGAGAAGGGTCTGCTCTTTGATTCCCTCCGGTTGCGCGGCGAGAACACGGAGGTCCTGGTGGATTTGTTCAAGGACCACCGGCGCGGCGCACAGCGGCTCGCCGAAGTCTGGAACGTGGCGCGCTAGCCGGCCGGATCCGGCGCATTTCCGCGCAGGGAAGGCCAATCCGGCTTTCGACGCTCCGCCGCCGCGGAGGCGCCCTCGGCGAAATCGGGATGCTCAAACCACTCGGAGCGAATCTGCTGCGCGAGCGCGCCCGCTTCGCTCCAAGCCATCCCCCGCGTACGGGCGGCGAAATCGAGCCCTCGCCGAATCAACTCCGCGCTCGATTCGGCCAGCAATCCCGCCGTCGCTTCCGCGCGTTCCTCGAGTTCGAACGGCGGCGTGACGGCGTGAATCAGGTTGTATTGCAATGCCTCATTCGTGCCGAAAACCCGCCCGGTGAGGGAAAGCTCAACCGCCCTTCGCTCCCCCACAGCCGCCGAGAGCGAACGAAAGGTCATGAAGGGCCAGTTTCCCATTCGGATCTCGGTGAGCCCGAAGGTGGTTCCCTGCGCGGCCAGCACGACGTGCGCTTGGCATAACAGCCCCACGCCCGCGCCGTGAGCCGCGCCATGCACCTGGCATACGACCGGGGTGGTAAGTCTGCTGCCCAGGGTGAAGAGTTCCTCGTGAATCGACGCCGTTTCCACCGCGCCCTCGCGCAAGAGTTCCTCGGGATCGGTCCCAGTACAAAACGCCGCCCCCGCTCCCTTCAACAGCACCGCGCCCACCGAATGGTCACGGTCGGCATCCTGCAGTGCCCCAACCAGTTCCCTGCACATGGCGAAAGTCAGCCGGTTGTGCGTGGCCGGGGCGTTCAGCGTCAGCACCAGCGCGCGGCCATTCCGGCTCTGCGTAACTGCGGGCGGGGGAGGGGAGCCTTGAGCGATATCGGACATATCAACAAATCCTAACCTGATGGAACATCGCGCTTTTGCGAGGAGATGTCATTCGAGCCGCCGGTCACGGCCGCGGGCCACGCCTGTGCTGTGCCACGTAGAGGGCGAGATACTCTCCAAACGCGTGCTGAAACGCGGCGATGAAGGCGTCGTCCTGCCGTAGCGCCTCTCCCTCGATGGCGCCGATAGCCCGGACGTCCCGCGTGCTCGACGTGATGAAGCAGACGTCGGCGCGATGCAGATCCGCCACGGTCAATGTTTCTTCCCGCACATGATAGCCATCCACGTGAATCGTGTCGAGAAGCAACTGGCGCGTGACGCCGGGCAAGCAGCCTGCCGAAAGCGGCGGCGTCAGCACTTGCCGGCCGAACTTCGCGAACACATTGGCGGAAGTGCACTCGGCAACCGCGTCATGCTCGTTCAGCAGCAGCACCTCGTCGTAACCCTTCTCCTGCGCGCGTTCGAGCCACCTCAGGTTCATCGCCCAGGAGAGCACTTTCGCTCCCGCGAACTCACAGGCGGCATACCGCGCATGAGGTTGAACGCCAACCGCGATGCCGTCTTTCCAAGGTTTCAGCGGCGCGGTGAAGGCGATCAGATCGCTATCCCGGTCAATCCCGCTTCCTTCCCACATTCCGCCGTGGTTCCTCACCACCACCACGCGAACCGTCGCGTCGGGAGCCTCGTTCGCATCCACCAGGCGATGGAGCCGCTCTTCCAACTCCGCTTCGCCGCAGGGCATCGGCACTCCGATCGCCTTCGCGTCCCGTGTCATCCGCGCCCAGTGCCGGCCGTACTCAAAAAGCACGCCTTTCTCCGCTCGAAGCGTGCTGAATACGCCCCAACCGTTCATCAGGCCTACCTGGCCGGCCGACAGCGTTTTGTCCGTATGAGGCAGGATCTGATCCTGATGAAGAAAGTAGCGATGCATCCTTTACACAATTGTAATGCTATGTGCCTGGGAGGCGACGGGATCTGGGCGCCCAAACCACGCATGGATGAAACGGGCAACGCCGGTTTCCGGTACCCTGAGGGGAAGAACGTCCGCCCCGGCCCAAGAACCGCCATGCCCCTGCATAACGAACTCCGCGACTATGACGATGTCGCCACCAGCCTTTCGAGATCGATCTTCCTCGGTGGTAAGCCGGAATCGAAAGAAGTGCTGCACAGCGGCACTCACCTCTTCCGCTTTGCCCGCTTCGCAAACGCAGGCACGCCGTGCGAATGGTGGATGCTCTTCGACGATTTTGCCCTGCA
>JADYZL010000367.1 GCA_020853155.1 Bryobacterales bacterium | reverse complement strand
CCCCCGGCGCACTCCTCCGGCAAGAAACTAATCGATGTGGCCGATATCATCATCGACAACCAATGCCCGCCGGGCGATTGCGTGGTGGAACTCGATGGCCTCGATTGGCGCACCGGCCCGGTTTCGACAGTCACCGGGGGGATGATCATCAATATGCTGCGCTGCGCGACGGCGGAAAAGCTGCTGGCGTTGGGGCATAAGCCCACGCTGCTGCCGAGCCATCAGTTTGTGGGCAACCAGAGCGCGGCGGATCAATTGGAGGCGTTCTACGAAGGCTACCGGAAGAGTTTGAAGCACTTGTACGAATAGGCGGGCATCGGGCGGTATCTGCAAAGCCGGGACGGCTGCGCCGCTCCATGCCTCGTGGCGGGTATGCAACGAAAAAAGGGGATGGTTGCCCATCCCCTTCCGTGTGACTCGCCGGTTAGCCGGAGGTTAGACGCCGGCCAGGCCGAGCTTGGCGTACCAGGGCTTCGCGCCGCCGATGGCCGCGTTCACGGCGTTGATATTCTTGACGCCTTCGGTGGAGAGCCAATCCTCGAGGGCTGCGACGCCCTGTTTGGCGTAAACGCCGATACCGTCTTTCCAGGTGGCGCGTCCGCAAAGGATGCCGGAGTAATCGACACCGGAGTTCGTGGCCATGGTGAGCTGTTCGACGAACACGTCGTTATCGACGCCGGCGCTCAAGTAGATGAAGGGTTTGGTGGCGACGTCGGCAGCCCGCTTAAAGTGGTCCATGGCCTCTGACATCGAATAGGCCTTTTCACCCTTGAACGCCTTGCTGCCCTCGGTGTAAACGGCGTTGATCGGCACTTCCACCTTCAGCACGTCCACGAGGTATTGCGGCTTGGTGAACTCGCGCATGCTGCCGGTCACCAGTTCCGGCTTCATCTTGGCGAAGCCCAGGCTTTTCTCGGCGTGTTCGCCGGTCGCGTCGTAAGCAATGAATTCGAGAAAGAACGGAATGTCGTGATAGGCGCATTCGGCGCCGACGCGTTCGATGAATGCGTGCTTGATCTCGTTGATCTCGGGCTTGTCGTTCGGGGTGTAGTAGAGAAGGATCTTTACGGCATCGCCGCCCATCTCCTTGATGCGCTTCACGCTTACATCGAGCAGCAGATCGGGCAGGCGGCCTGGGTGGGTATTATCGTAACCGCTCTTCTCATAGGCCAGCAGGAGGCCGCAATTCTTGTCGCGCGCCTTGGTCGCTTCCAAACCGAATTCCGGATCAAGCAGGATGGCGCTGGCGTGCGGGGTGAGCACCTTGGCCACGGCCACCTTGAACTCGGACATCATGTCGTAGGTGACGTCGTTCTGGCCGACACCCCTTGCGGCGGCGATGGATTTCTGCAAACTGCCGCGCTGATCCATCGCGGCGGCCGCGATGACGCCCTTGTCATTCGAAAGGGCTTTGAGGTATTTGATCTTTCCTTGTGATAGGCTCATGGTGAATTCTTGCGCTCCTGAGGGATTTGAACCTTTTAGTATAGCAAGACCGCCCCCATATCGGATACGCCGGTCTCAATCACCCCGCTCAATGGCGGGTGCGCGGTATGGGAGGGCGATCTTTCCGCATGGTTGATAAGTGTTAGGTAACGGGCTACAGTAAAGCGAGTGAAGCTGCGGAACTTCATCCATAGGGGCCTGAAGAAGCTCTACTTGGAAGACAGCGCGAAAGGGTTGCCCTCCGACGCCGTGGACAAGCTCCGTGCAATGCTGACCTACTTGCAGGACATGCAGAACCCGGAAAGATTGCGGGCTTTCCCGTTGTGGAAAGCCCACCAGCTAACCGGGGACCGCAAGGGGGTGTGGAGCCTGCACGTCACCCGCAACTGGCGCCTGACGTTCCAGATCGAGGACGACGAAAAATTGGATGTAAATTTTGAAGATTATCACTGAGGAGAAAGAAATGAGGATGCTAAACCCCGTTCATCCGGGCCGCTTTTTGCGCACGGAAATAATTGAGGCTCACTCCCTTTCCGTGACGGCCGCGGCGAAGATCCTGCACGTCTCCCGCCCAACCCTTTCTACCCTGCTGAATGCCAAAGCCGATCTATCCGGAGAAATGGCCTTGCGCTTTGAAAAGGCTTTCGGCGTAGAGATGGAGACTCTGATGCGGATGCAGAATTCCTTCGATATCGCCCGCGCGCGCAGCCGAGAGCAGAAGATCCACGTGGATCGCTACCAGCCTCTTCCGGCTGCCGAAACTACGGAGACTGTCACGGTTTGAACGTTGGAACGTTGTCGCCAGCGCCGCCGGTGGACTTAGCCACCCAGAGGGCGGCGGCGATGAGCAGAACCTGCAGGGGGATCCGAAAGACGAGCGGGCTCGCTTCTTCGCCATGGAAAGGGATATCGGCCATGGTGGCGTAGATGTTGGCCGGCAGCAGGGCCACGAACAGCAATGCGAGGCAGATGGCGGCGGCGCGACGGGTAGCCGCGATCACGAGCCCGAGGGCTCCCAGCAATTCAAGAACGCCGGTCAGGTAGATCACCGCACCGGGAAACGGGACGAGCGGTGGGACCATCCGGGCCAAGTCTTCATGGTTGGGCATCATCGTGACGTCGCCCGGAACGAAGTGCGCGGATGCGGTCATCACGAGCATAACGGCGAGCCCGTGGGCGGCTGACGCGGGCCAACTGGTGAATCTCTTCACGCCGAGCGCGCCGAGAATCCGAAAACAGAGTGAAGCCACGACCAGCACAATGAGTACTTCCATATTCGAGGTCCTTAGGAACGCTGTGGAATCCGACCGCCTTCGGGGAACTACCCCTCAACAGGGAGTGGCAGAGGGAATGGTTCGGATCCGAGGCTCCACTGTCGAGGCATTTTCGGAGACGGTTTGCCATACCCATCTTATGGGAAGCGCATCGGAAAGCGGCGTTTCGGAGCGTCGCGGAGATTTGCTTGGCGCGCTTCGGTTGGAGATCCGCTGTCGGGGAGGAGCGGTTCCTAATTTGTGTATTCTAAAATATCTCCCGGTTGGCATTCCAAGGCTTTGCAGATGGCCTCTAAGGTTGACAGCCGAATTGCTTTTGCCTTTCCATTTTTCAATACGGAGATATTAGCCATCGTGATACCGACCTTTTCGGCAAGCTCGGTGACGCTCATTTTCCGCTTCGCCAACATGACGTCGATATTGATAATAATTGCCATGCCAATCTCGTTAGACAGTTAAGTCGTTCTCGGATTTCAGATCCACGGCGCTTTGTAACATTTTCTCGAGCACCGCGGCGGCAGTGGCGACAACGACGGAACTGACCGTAAAGAAGGCGCCCAT
>JADYZL010000366.1 GCA_020853155.1 Bryobacterales bacterium | reverse complement strand
CCCCAGCGGGCGGCCATCGTGATGTGGAAGGCATCTTCGTAGATCTGCCCCTTCACGCGCGGGAAGGGCATGCCGTGGTCTGAGGTAACAACGATCAGGGTATTGTCGAGTTCGCCGATCTCTTCGAGCTTCTGTAGCGCCAGACCGAGGTGGCGATCCAGCCATTCCACCTCAAGCGCGTAATCGAGCAGGTCGCCACGGATGGTGTTGTTATCCGGCCAATACTTGGGCACCGTCACATCGGCGAGGTTCTTCCCCGCGCGCAAGCCGGAACCTTGCTCATACGCGCGGTGTGGTTCGGTTGGGCCCATCCAGAAACAGAACGGGGTGTCTGCGGGCCGCGCCGCCAGAAAGTCGCCGAAATTGGCGGCGTAATCTCGTGGAGAGATCCCGTTATAGGGGGGCTTCAGCGTACGCTTCTGATACTCCTTGCCGGCGGGGTTGTGGGGCCAGCCGGTAGACGTGAAATCGCCCGGACCCCAGCCCTTGCCGGTGAGCCCGACAAAATAGCCCGCCCTTTCGAGCACGTCGGGATAGACCGCGAATTCGTTGGGGAAAATGGATGCGTGGTTCACCGTCTCCTTGGTCTGCCAGGTGTTACGGCCCATCAGGATGGTGGCGCGCGAGGGGCAGCACTTCGGATTCGACGTGAAGCAATTGGAGAAGACCACACCTTCGCGGGCCACGCGGTCAAAGGCTGGGGTGTTAATCCATTTCGCGCCGAAGTAGCTTGCGTGATTGCGTCCCCAATCGTCGGCGATGAAGAACAGAATATTGGGGCGCTTCGCGGCCTGCGGAAGCGCCGGGGAAGCGGCCAGAGCCAGTGCGGCAGTGGAGGCGGCGCGGAGAAAGTCGCGACGGCGCGGCAGGGTGTTCTTGGAATTCATCATCGACGCTTTCCGACAGTTCGGCTGCCATTGGATTTGGACGCCATCAGCTTATCGCACCCGAAAGCGGCGAGTTGACGGGTTTCGCTGTGCACGCACAATGGGGTCACCCTCCGAAGACTTCGTGTACTTCCCGGGCGAACCTCGCCACCTTTGCGCGAGGATCGCCCTCGCCCAGCGTTTCGATGGGGACGAAGCCCCGGTAGCCGCCCCGATCGATGATCGCCTTCAGTTTGCGGAGATCGGTGGCCACCTCCCTGCCGCCATACCAGAGGCTTTCCTTGAGTTGCCAGGAGATGGCGTAGGGCAGCAGCTTCTCGATCTCCTCATAAGGGTCGGCCATGCGCAGACTGCCCACATCGAGGATGACCCCGAGCCACTCGGAGCCCACGGCTTCGACGATCCGGATGGTTTCCGCCGCAGTCTTGACGAAATCGTTGTGGTTCTGGAGGCCGATCATCACACCGTGTTCTTTGCCCGTATCCGCGCACTCGCGCAACAGGGGAGCCATCCATTCGAGGGTTTCACCGAAGCTGTGGCCCTCCGGCACGCGGCTGCCGGAGAACACCCGGATCACGGAGGCGCCGAGCTTGCTCGCGACGCCGATCCAGTTCTTGACGAGCTCAAGATCGCCGACGCGGCGGGCGGCGTCGGGAAGGGCGAAATCGTTGCGAACGCCCGTGCCGTTGATGGTGACACCGTTCAGGAAAGCGCGGCGCTTCAGATCATAGAGGAAGCGATCCGGCGGCACGGCAGGGTAGCCGGGAAAGTAGTAGCCCGTGGCATCCAGGCAATCGAGCCGATTCGCGGCGCAGAAGTCGACCAAATCCATCAGCGTCAACTCGCCTGCGCGCAGCGGGACATTGAACGAGTAAGCGTTGAGGCCGATGCGAATCCGCGCGCCGGGCTGCCGGTGAACCGGGGCGGCTGCGAGTTGCATCGGCAAGGTCGCCGCGCTCAGGGACGCGCCACGCAACAGGCTGCGGCGATTGACCATACTCCGCATGAAGCACCTCCGAACTAACCCTTATCCGCCGGCTCCGATCTTATCGCGAAATCGGCCACTTGTTTCCACTCGAAAGCGTGACAGAATAGCGGGCAGATCGTCCGCCGCAGCCATGTTCGAGCCGGGGCGGGCCAAGGGAGGTCCGATGTATCGATCCGCGTTTCTCGTGCTGCTCGGGAGCCTGCTGCTAGTGCCGGCGAGCGCCGCCCCGCCACCGCCCGCCGGATGGATCGACGGCTTTGTGATCGCGAACGGCATCCGAATTCACTACTGGCGGACGGGCGGGGATAAGCCTGTGATGGTGATGGCCCACGGCTCCAGCGATGATGCGCTCTGCTGGACCAACTTCGCGAAGGAGTTCACCGCGGACTATGACATCGTGATGTTCGACGCGCGCGGACACGGGCTCACCGACCCGCCCGGGCAGAATGACCCGTCGGATGCGCAGGCCGAGGATCTGGCGGCGCTCATCCGCGAGTTGAAGCTCACGAAGCCGATCGTAATGGGGCACTCCATGGGAAGTGCTTCCGCCGCCTGGTTCGCGGCGAAGTACCCCGATGTGGCAAGGGCAATCGTCCTCGAAGACCCGTTTTTGGGGCCTCGGCGCACGGGATCGGGCGCGGCCGGGGGCGGTGACCGTGAACAAAGGCGCGCGCAGATTCTGGCCACGAATAACAAGACCGAGGCGGAGCTTGTTGCAGAGTGCATCAAGGGGGCCCCGCAATGGGGCCGGAATGAATGCGAGATCTGGGCGCCTTCGAAGCACCTGCACCACCCCAACACGGCTTACGCAAGCGTGGGCGCGCGCCCGGCGATGAGCGAACTCTTCCCGAAGATGACGGCTCCGGTACTAATCCTCAAGGCGGATGCCGATGCCGCGGTTCGAGCTGAGAACGGGAAGGTGGCCGCGCTGCTGCCGAACGGGAAGATCGTCCACATCGATGGCGCGGGGCACAACGTGCGGCGGGATCGAAAGGCGGAGACCGTGGCGGCGCTGAGAGCCTTTCTCCGGGGGCTTTGAAACGCACGGCCGCGGGGAGGGCTACCCAATCGAGCGGAATGACGCGACAATAAAGTGTGACGGAGAATCCTGAATTGCCCATGGGAGACCGGGAACCCCTGGGCGAGCGGCCCAAGCAATCGCGCCCCGCGTTCTGCAGTTGCGGGACTCGATTGGTGGCGGATGCACTCTTCTGCCACCGCTGCGGCAAGCCGGTGTTCGACCTGCCGGAGCCGGAAACGCCGCCCGCGCTGGCATTCCCCTCACCCGCTGCGGGTGGCTCCGTCGCACCGCCACCCCCGGGCGCCGCGTCCGCCCATCTTGACGCCTTTGATTATCATGGGCCGCCCGAGCCGATCGATCTTCGCAACAAGCTAGCCGTGCAACTGGCGTTCTTCGTAGCCGTGTTCGAGTTCCCGATGATCGCGTTTTCCGGGATTTTCCCCGTGAATCCGCTGGTGGCGTCGGCGATGGTGCTGGCGCTGGGCGGGTTCTTTTCCGTCTATCTCTACCAAAAGCGGACACAGT
>JADYZL010000365.1 GCA_020853155.1 Bryobacterales bacterium | reverse complement strand
CGAGATGAAGAAGATCCTCGGGGAGATTCAATCCGGCCAGTTCGCCCGCGAGTGGATGGGCGAGAACCGCGCCGGCCGCGCGAAGTTCCTTGCCATGCGGAAAGCCGGGCAGGAACTTAAGGTGGAACAGGTGGGCAAGGAACTCCGCGCCATGATGCCTTTCCTCAAGAGGGCGAAAGAGCAAGGCGTTCCTCAGGAAGCGGAAGCGGCTTCCTCCTAAGTCATTGGCCGTGATGCGAGGGGCGCTCTCCAATCCATGAAGAGTGCTTCCGCATGCCGCCTCCATGCTGCGGCCGCCTAACCGGGCGGCCGCGCGAATCTTTGAATGGCCAGGATGTTTTGATGAAAAAGGTCTTCGTACTCGATACCACCCTCCGCGACGGCACCCAGGGGGAAGCGGTTTCCTTCTCCGTTGACGATAAGATCGCCATTACCCAGAAGCTCGATCTGCTCGGCATCGATTACATTGAAGGCGGTTGGCCCGGTTCCAACCCGAAGGACAAAGAGTTCTTCGAACGCGCGCGCACGCTGAACCTGCGCCACGCCCGGCTCTCGGCGTTTGGCTCCACCCGCTTCGCCAAGAATTCCATCGACAAAGACCCGAATGTCCGCAGCCTCCTCGAGGCCCGGACTCCCACCGTCTGCATCTTCGGCAAGACCTGGGATTTCCACGCCCGCAAGGCCCTCGGCATCACCGAGGAAGAGAACCGCACCCTCATCTTTGAGACCGTGGATATTCTCCATCGCGATGGCCGCGAAGTCGTCTTCGACGCGGAGCATTTCTTCGACGGGTATCGCGCCAACCCCGATTTCGCCCTCCGCGCGCTCGACGCCGCGAAGTCCGCGGGAGCCGATGTCCTCTGCCTCTGCGATACCAACGGCGGAACCATGCCGGACCGCGTGGCCGAAGTCGTGGCGGAGGTGCGCAAGCGCTTTGACGGCGTCATCGGCATCCACACTCACAATGATTCAGACCTTGCCGTAGCCAACTCGCTCGCCGCCGTTCGCGAAGGAGCCACCCACGTGCAGGGCTGCCTCAATGGCTACGGGGAGCGCTGCGGCAACGCCAATCTGGCCTCCATCATCGGGAACCTCGAACTGAAGCTCGGCTACGAAACCATCGGCCGGGAGAATCTGGCCCATCTCACCAATGCGTGCCGCTTCATCGCGGAGTTGGCGAACCTCCCCTTGCGCAACGACCTCGCCTACGTAGGCCCCAGTGCCTTTGCGCACAAAGGCGGCATCCACGTCTCCGCCGTTCTCAAGGATTCCACCACCTATGAGCACATCGCGCCGGAGACCGTCGGCAACCGGCAGCGGGTGTTGCTCAGCGATCTCTCGGGCCGCGGCAATGTCTCCTATAAGCTCAAGGAGCACGGCCTCGCGGAGCGGCTCTCGGAAGAAAGCCGCCGCGCGCTCCTCGAAAAGATCAAGCAGATGGAATACGAGGGCTACGAACTCGAAGCCGCCGAAGGTACCTTCGAGCTGTTGGTCCGCGAAGCCCTGAACCCCGGCATCCGCTTTTTCGAGGTCGTGAACATCGAAACCACCACGCGCCTCTCCGAAGCGATGCCATCGCTCACCACGGCCACCATTACCATCAAGACGAAAGCCGGCCACCACTCCGCCACCGCCATCGGCGAAGGCCCTGTCAATGCGCTCGATGTCTGCTTGCGCGATTGTCTATCCTCCCTCTACCCTGCCATCCGCAAGGTCCGGCTCACCGATTACAAGGTCCGCGTCATTGATGGCAAGAAGGGAACCGCCGCCAAGGTGCGTGTCCTCGTCGAGTGGTCCGATCACGAAATCACCTGGTCCACCATCGGTGTCAGCGAGAACATCATCGAAGCCAGTTGGCGCGCGCTCTCCGACGCGCTCCGCCTCGAACTCATGCGTATCCTCGACTCGAGTGATGAGCCGGAAAAAGCCGTCGCCGAATACTGCTGGGGCGTCTAGCCCGGACGATCTATACTGGGAAGTTCCTGTCGTGGAAGAAGGAGGTTCCCATGCCCGTTGCCGGCAATCGCCCGCGTCGCGTGTTCGCATCCGTATCTGAGACCGTTCGTTCCCTTGGCCGGCATGCGCGGCGTAGGGTCCTGCTCCAGGTCCTGTTTCTCTTCGTGCTGGCCTCTGCGCTAGCCGCCCAGGACCACATCGGCACGGTGCAGGTCCGCGTCTCCACGGATCGCGCGGATTGGCTCTATCAACCCGGCCAACCGGTTCGTTTCCGCATCACCGCCATCCAGGATGGGCACCCGCTCACCGGCATCAGTATCACGTACCGCGTCGGCCCGGAGATGATGACTCCGCGCATCGAGAAGACTGTCGTGCTGCCCGCGGAGGGCCTTGTGATCGATGGCGGCACGATGACTGAACCCGGTTTCCTCCGCTGCATCGCCACCGTCGAGAAAAACGGGAAAACCTACCGGGGGCTGGCCACCGCCGGGTTTCAACCGCAATCGATCCAACCCACCCAGGTAAATCCGGGCGATTTCGACGCCTTCTGGGCGGCGGGGAAAGCCGAACTCGCCGAACTGCCCATTGACGCACGCATCATCCCTCTCCCTGAGTACGGCAACGCCTCGGCGAACTGCTATCAGGTAAATCTGCAAAACGTCGGCATGGCGAATGCGCCTTCCCGATTCTACGGCATCCTCTGCGAACCGAAAGCGCCCGGAAAATATCCCGCGCTCCTCGCCGTGCCTGGCGCCGGAGTGCGCGCCTACAACGGCTTGGCGGATTTGGCGGCACGGGGCATCATCACGCTCCAAGTGGGAATTCATGGCATTCCCGTCACCATGGAGCCCGCCGTTTATACATCCCTGGGTGTGGGCGCGCTCGCGAACTACAACACCTTCGGGCTGGATGACCGGGATCGCTACTACTACCGCCGCGTGTATCTGGGCTGCGTCCGCGCCAACGATTTCCTCACCAGTCTTCCGAATTGGGACGGACAGAATCTCGTCGTCACCGGCGGCAGCCAGGGCGGCGCTCTCTCCATCGTCACCGCGGCGCTCGACCCCCGCGTGAAGGGACTCGCCGCCTACTATCCCGCGCTCGCCGATGT
>JADYZL010000364.1 GCA_020853155.1 Bryobacterales bacterium | reverse complement strand
TTTGTCGCCGGATTCAGTCTCGCCAATCTCCCCGTCCATACCCGGGCGCTGGTCCGCTCCACGCTCGTCCGCCTGGAGCGCCCGATTTACCTCATCTTTCTGCTGGTTTCAGGCTCGCTGCTTCGCGTGGGAGAGTGGCAGGGCTGGGTGATCATGCTGCTTCTGGTGGCCGGTACGATCCTCGGGAGGAGCGTGGCGTGGGAAGTCTGCCGCAGACGGCACGTGTACGTTCCCGCGAACGACGAAAAGCGCCGGTTGACGCTGGCGCCTCTGGGGGCGCTTTCCGTCGCGATCGCGGTGAACGCCCAACTGCTCTATTACGGGCCCGTGATCCCCTGGCTGGTCGTTGGAGTGATCGGCGCTTCCATCATTACGGAAATCCTGGTGCAGTTCTCCGCGCGGGGCTTCCTTGGCGGCGGACAGGCGGGCGTGTCCACGCACCGGCAAGCAGAAGGGGCGGCCCCGTAAACCGATGCGAGTCTTTCTGTTGATCGTCTTCGCAGGATTGATGCATGCCACGCGATCCTTCGCGCCGCAAGCCGAGGCTGGCGGGGCTGGGGCGGCCGGCACTGCAGTGGCGTTTGGATACCTGCTGCTTTCCGCGCTATTCACGGGAAGTATTTTCAAATCGTTTGGACTTCCCCGGTTGACGGGCTACCTCGTTACCGGCATCGTTGCCGGGCCGCAGGTGCTTGGGCTCGTAGCCATGCCGGCGTTGGATAACCTCGAGATCTTCAATGGCATGGCGATCGCGCTGATCGCGCTGACGGCGGGCGCGGAACTGGGTTTCCGCGAAATGAAACCGCTGCTGCGGAGTATCTTCTGGTTGATCATCGTGGCCGTTCTCGGCGTGATGGTGATCCTATCCGCTACGATCTATTTCTGCCGGGATCTGCTACCGTTCTTCGATCACCTGACGATGATCCAGGCGGTGGGCGTCGCTACGGTATTGGGTGTAACGATGACCGCCCAATCACCTGCCGTGGTGATTGCACTGCGCTCGGAAATGCGGGCGGAGGGGCCGGTCAGCCGGACGGTATTGGGCGTCGTCGTTCTTTCGGATCTGGTGGTGATCCTCATTTTCGCCGTGGTTTCCTCGCTCACGAGAACGCTCTTCGGCAACAGCGCGGATGCGCTCGAGACGGCCGGCAGGCTGGCGTGGGAGATTCTGGGGAGCGTGGGAGCCGGTGTGCTGGCGGGGTTGCTGCTCGGGGGATTCTTTAAGTACGTGAAGGGTGGCGCCGCGCTGTTTGTGCTGGCCGTGGCCTTCGTCATGGCGGAGGTCGGGCAGCGCATCGACTTCGATCCGCTTATCATCGCCTGCGCGGCCGGGGCGCTGGTAAGGAATGCCACCCCTTTCGGGCATAAGTTGCTGGAAGAGATCGAAGGCTCCTCTCTTGCCGTCTATGTCGTCTTTTTCGCGGTGACGGGCGCCACGATTCACATCGATGCACTGCGCATGGTCGGCATTCCCGCGGCCATCTTCGTGCTTGTGCGTGGAACCGGATTCTATTCGCTCACCTGGGTTGCCGGAGCCTTGGCCCGGGCTCCGCTACCTATCCGCAAGTACGCCGGGTTTGGATTGATGCCGCAAGCCGGGTTGGCTCTTGCCTTGGCCCTCCTGTTTACGAGAACCTTTCCGGATTTGGGCGTCACCGCCGCGGCACTCGTTCTGGGCGGCGTAGCGATCAATGAGATGGTGGCGCCCATTCTTTACCGCATCGCGCTCGTGAAAAGCGGAGAGGCGGGCGCCGCGAATGGGGAGCAGGAACACGCGCTCGAGGGCACGCCGGCCTTGGCCGCGGAGGGAGAGTGTTGAAGTTCGGGCGGCCGCTCTTGCCAGCATGAGATTCCTGCAGCCGGTCCGGCCCACCGAGGAGGCTGCCTCGCCCGTGGCGGCCTGATTCTTCGGACGGACGGGAGAACGGCGGCGCTGCCCTTTTCGAGTGGAACCATGCGCGGACTTTCGTTCCGGGATTCTGTCAGGCCGGCCGGGAAAGGAAGATCGACATGAGACTGCGGCCTGGAAATCCTTATCCCCTCGGCGCCACATGGGATGGCAGTGGGGTGAACTTTGCCCTCTTCTCCGAACATGCCACGCGGGTGGAACTTTGCCTTTTTGATTCCGTTCACGCGGAGCGTGAGTACGCCCGGATTGCCCTGCCGGAGCAGACGGACCTCGTCTGGCATGGGCGATTGAGCAGCATTGTTCCCGGCCAGGTTTATGGCTATCGCGTTCACGGCCCCCATGCTCCCTCCGAGGGCCATCGATTCAATCTGAACAAAGTTGTTTTCGACCCCTATGCGAAGGCGATTGCGCGCACCACCATCTGGACGCCGGAAATGTATGGCTATGCCGTGGGCGACCCGCTGGGCGACCTTTCGCTCGACCCGCATGACAATGCGAGGGCCGCGCCACTCGCCGCCGTGGCGGATACCGCCTTTACCTGGGGTGGCGACCGCCCGCCCGAGACGCCCTGGCACAAGACCATCATTTACGAGGCGCATGTCAAAGGCGCTACGCGGCTGCGCCCGGACGTGCCGGAACGCTGGCGGGGGACATACGCGGGGCTTGGGTCTGAGGAGATGCTCCGCTACTTTCAGGATCTGGGCGTGACGGCGCTCGAATTGATGCCCGTCCACCACCATGCCTATGACCATTATCTGGTGGACAGAAGCCTCACCAATTACTGGGGCTACAACACGCTCGGTTTCTTTACGCCGGACCTGCGCTATTCCTCCACCGCTTCCCCAACCGGATGTTTGCGCGAGTTCAAAACGATGGTGCGCAGCCTCCACTCCGCCGGGATCGAAGTGATTCTGGATGTGGTTTACAACCACCCCGCGGAGGGGAATCACCTCGGGCCCACGCTTTCGCTGAGAGGCATCGACAACAAGTCTTACTACCGGCTGGTGAGCGGCAACGAACGCTACTACATGGATTACACCGGCTGCGGGAACACCCTCAATATGGTGCACCCGCGCGTGCTGCAACTCATCATGGACAGCCTGCGCTATTGGGTGACCGAGATGCACGTGGACGGCTTCCGCTTCGATCTGGCGAGCACGCTGGCCCGGGAACTGCACGAAGTGGATAAGCTCGGCGCGTTTTTCGACATCATTCACCAGGACCCCATCCTGAGCCAGGTCAAGCTGATCGCGGAGCCCTGGGATCTTGGCGAGGGCGGCTATCAGGTGGGAAATTTTCCCGTGGGTTGGACGGAATGGAATGGCAAGTATCGCGATTGCCTGCGGAAATTCTGGAAAGGCGATGGGGGCACGACCACGGAGTTCGCCACGCGGCTGGCGGGCAGCAGCGACCTCTACGAACGAAGCGGGCGGCGGCCCTATGCCAGCATTAATTTCGTGGTTTCGCACGACGGTTTCACCCTCCGCGACCTCGTGAGTTACAACGGGAAGCACAATGAGGCGAATGGCGAAGATAACAACGACGGCGAATCGAACAACAACAGTTGGAACTGTGGGGCGGAAGGCGAAACGGACGATCCGGAGATCAACCGACTGCGCGCCCGCCAGCAGCGGAATTTTCTGGCAACGCTGATGCTCTCGCAAGGGGTTCCCATGATTTGCGGCGGCGATGAACTCTCCCGAACGCAGAAGGGCAACAATAACGCCTATTGCCAGGACAATGAAATCAGTTGGCTCGATTGGGAGATGGACGCGGAGAAGGAAGACCTGCTTGCGTTCACGAAATATCTCATCGCGCTACGCCAGAGCCAACCGGTCCTGACGCGGCGCAAATTCTTCCAGGGGCAATCGCTGCGCGGAGAGGGCGTGAAGGACATCGTCTGGTATAGCGCGCGGGGGAAGGAGATGGACGACCGCGCCTGGAGCGAGCACTCCGTGAAATCGCTCGGCGTGCTCTTGAACGGGCGGGAGATTCCGGAATTCGACGAGGACGGCAACGCCATCTCGGGCGATACGCTTTTTCTGATCTTCAACGCTCATCACGAAGACGCCGTGTTCACGCTTCCCACGGTTTGGCCTGACGTGAAGTGGCTGCGCGTGCTCGACACGGCGGAGACGAACTGGAGCAAGCCCGTGAAGCCACGCGCCTTCCGGCATCGGGCCAAGGGCCGTTCCGTGGCGGTCTTCATGGCCGGCGACGCCGCCCCCTCCAAGCCGCGCGGGAGCCTTTCCGAACGGAAAATTACCATTCTTTCGGCAAGCGAAAAGCCGCGCTCTCCGGAAGCAAACCTCTAGCGGATTTCGCCGATGGGGATGCGCAGCGTAGTGCCCCACATGTGGCGGGGGGCGGCGCCCACATCCGAGCGGCGCGGTTCATAGAAGTAGTGGGCATCCACGCTTACTCTGGGGGAGATGCGCCACGCGACGCCCCCTTGCCAGCGAGTATTGCGCCAACCTTCCCGGTCCCAAAAGACTTCCACGTTCGCGAAGGGGGCCACGCGCGTAGGCGCTTTCCAACCGCCCCGGTGGCGCACGCGGTAATCGTTGCCGGCTCCCGGCACATCGAAGTACTCGGAAAGATGCCTTGCCTCCCAACTCCCTTTCCAGGAGAAGAGCTTGTGAGAGAAACCCGCGAAATAGCGGTGGGAGCCTTCCCAATCCGATACGTCGTTTTCCCGATCCGCGAAGTAGTAGCCTGCGATGAGGCCGATACGGGAACTCACATTCTGTTCGAGCACGGCGCCTGCGCGAGTTTGATAGAAACCCTTACGCCCCGGTGCGGTACGCAAACGGCCCGTGAAAGTGATCTCCGTGCTTTCGCCCACTTGCCAGGGGAAATTGAAGACGTTCTGCGTTTCCACCTGCGCCATACTGGCGCGCGGCATCGCGAGCATCAACAAGAAACTGAAGAAAACGGAGGGCAAGACTGCGAATCGGAAAGCCAATTCCGTATTGTAACCGTCCTGACACAGATCCCGGCATGGCCGTAACGCAATCGTTGCGCCAGGAACGCGCAAGCGCGCGCGATTCGCCAGCCTTCCGAGTCGATTGCGGGAACTGCTGGTGGAAGGTCGCTTTCCTCGCCGAGAAAAGACCGGAGCAATCGACAGAATCGTGCCGCCGCGTGAAGAGCGGGACAGCGTGCGCCCCCTATAGCCAGGAATGCTGAAGCCGAAGAGTCGAAGGGCCCGCGTTGGTCGGGATCTACCCGTTCTTGCCTTTTCGACAAGTTTGCGCGCCGCGTATGATCCGAATGCCGCGAGCATCGGCTCCGGGCTTCCTGCGGTTAGTTCCGAACATCGCCATTGCGCGAAGGCGGGTTTTGCGAAACGAAGCCATTCGCGGATTGGGTGGCTCGCATTCGGAGGAAGTCCTGTTCGGTCATGGGAGCGGGGGTGTTTAGCAGGGATTCGAGATAGGCCAGGGCGGCGGCTTCGTCGCTTGCGCTTTCGGCGCCGGGATTGGTTGCGGGGCTGGTTGCGGGATTGGGATTAGCTGAGGTGGACGACTGCTTCGCGGTGGCGCCAGCCATGCGGAGGGCGTGGAGTTCTTGCTGACGGGCTTCGCGGGCGAGGGCGAGTTCCTGTTTGAGGGCGTGGGCTTCGGCTTGGCGCTGGGCCTCGGCTTCGGCGCGTTGCTGGTTTGCTTCCGCGTGGCGGGCGCGTTGGGCGCGGTCGAATGCGGCGAGGGCGCGGGCGTGCTTGCGCTCCCAGTGAGTGCGGTAGCGGTGGATCTTTTCGAAAGTGGGGTAGTGCGTGTCCGGTTCAATTCGGCGGCGGTCCTTGTCGTCGTATTCGACGTGGGTGGTGGCGGCGTGGCCGAGGCTTTCGCCGGCGCTGATGGGGTCTTCGCCTTCGAAGGCGACGGGGTCGTTGTTCCAATCGGTGAGTTTTTGGAGGCAGACGGCTTCGGC
>JADYZL010000363.1 GCA_020853155.1 Bryobacterales bacterium | reverse complement strand
GGTTCGGAGACGCACTTGTCGTAGAGCAGCAGGTCCCACATCTCCCAGCAGCGCTGCGGATTGTTCACCGCGTCGTCAAGCCGCAACTCTTCAAGCAGACCGCCTTCGCGCCAGCCGGGGCGGCCTTTATGGCAATTGGCTCCCACGATGTGCATCTTCACTTCGCTCGACGAGTTGCCACCCAGCCGCGAGCGGTCCTGCACCAGGATCACCTTCGCCCCATGCCGCGCCGCGGAGATCGCCGCATGGACGCCAGCGGGGCCGCCACCCGCCACAAAGACATCGCAGGAGAGATCGAGCAGGCGCATGTTCGGCTCCGGAGAAGCGAGATGCCGGTCTCCCGAGAGAGGTTCGATCATGCGGATGATCCGCTGCGCTTCCGCCGTCCGCGCGGCCGTCTCCACGGCATTCGTGCTCGCGGCGGCCGCGGGGGATAGGCCCTGCGCATTCACATACACGGAATAGCCGGTGAACCCGGCCACGGAACGGATCAGATCCCGACGCTTCATGGCACACTCCATTCGCGCACTCGCGCAAGTACGATTATTCCAGAACTGCGGCAGTTCGCTATTGGCTGATTTCGTGGCAGACAAAGCACTCGATGGAAGCCTTGGTTTCCCGGTGACAATCCACGCACATCTTCATCGTGGGCGGCACGGCCAGCGTCACCGCGGCGGTGGCGTTCACATCCCCGTGGCAGCGGGCGCATTCAGCCTTGGCGTCCAGGTGAACCTTGTGGCTGAAGAAGACGAAATCCGGCAGCCGGTAGACGCGCTTCGTGGGAAATGTGGTTTGCGCGGCGCTGAACTTCGTATGGCAGACCTTGCATTCCGCTTCGCCTGGAAACCTTGCCGCGGCCCCCTTCTCCGCCCCTGTATGGCATTTCGTGCAGGGCATCTTTAGCGGGGCATGCGTACGGTGGCTGAAGCGCGGCGCATCGTCCGAGGCCTGAATCATACACGCGCCAGCCAGCAGCAGCGTGAGAATGGCCAGTGAGCGTATTCCGGTCATGGCTCAATTCACTCCGGCAGGGCGTAGGCGATGAGGGCGTCGCTGAAGACGTTGCTGTATTTGTTGCCGCCCCCCGCCGCGATCACCACGAACTGCTTCCCGGACTTCGCGCCCACGAAGCTCATCGGGTTGGCATGCGCGCTGGCGGGCAGTTTGGTCTCCCAAAGCAGCGCGCCCGTATCCTTATCGAAGGCGCGGAAGCGGCCATCGTTGCTGGAGCCGATGAAGAGCAGCCCGCCCGCCGTCACCATGGAGCCGCCCATGCCCGGCGCTCCCGTGGGCGGCAGGCCCTTCGCCACCAGTTCATCCACCACGCCGAGCACGGCGCGCCAGCGGAACTGCCCCGTGTTCATGTCAATGGCCGTGAGATGCGCCCAGGGCGGGGCTTGGCAGGGCCACAAACGCTGATCCCAGAACCGCGCGCTATTCGTGCGCAAACCCACCCGGCTATAGGGCACTTGCGCGCCTTCCCGGTTCGGCCGGAGATACGAAATCATCCCCGCGTCGGCGGAGTTCACGTACAGCGTCTGCGTCTCGGGATCGAACGACGCGCCGCCCCAGTTCGTCCCCCCGTTCGTGCCGGGGAACAGCACCGTCGGCTTGAGGCCGATCGGCGTATACAGATCTCCGAATACGGCGCCCTTGATGAGTTCTTCGCAGAAGGCGCGATGGGCGGGGTCCACATCAGCGAGCTCGCCGGGCTTCATCGATTGCCGCGCGAAAGGCTTCGGCAGCACCGGGAACGGCTGCGTGGGCCAAGCCTTTTCGCCGGGAACCGTGCTCGCCGGAACCGCCCGTTCCTCGATCGGAAACAGCGGCTCGCCCGTCTCCCGGTTGAAGACGAAGGTGAATCCGGTCTTCGTCACTTGCGCCACAGCGGGCACGTTCTTTCCGTTCCGGGTCAGATCGATCAGGTTGGGCTGGGCGGGCAGGTCGTAATCCCAGATGTTGTGGTGAACGGTCTGGAAGTGCCACACGCGCTCCCCTGTGCGCGCCTTGAGAGCGACGAGCGAATCGCCGAACAGGTTCTTCCCGGGGCGGTCGCCGCCATAGTAGTCGGCCGAGGGCGAGGTCAGCGGAAGGAAAACCAGACCCCGCTCGCGGTCGACGCTCAGGTTGCTCCAGGCGTTCACGCCTCCTCGGTCCTGCCAGCTATCCCCTTCCCAGGTATCGTGCCCGAACTCGCCGGGGCGCGGCACCACGTGGAAGCGCCAAACCAGTTTCCCGGTGAGGATGTCGAAGGCTCGAATGTCGCCGGATGGCGCCTTCGGCTCCCCATCGGATGTCCACGCGCCACAGATCGCCAGGTTCTCGAAGATCGCCGGGGGAGACGTCATCCCATACGCGCGCCCTGGGAACTTGTCCGCGGCGTCCTTGCGCAGATTCACGACGCCCGCCTCCCCGAAGTTCGGGTCCGGCTTGCCCGTCGCCGCGTCAATGGAGAACAACCGTCCGTCGATCGTGCCGTAGACCAGGCGCTCGCGCTTGCCGTCGGTCCAGTAGGCCGGGCCGCGGTGAATGAACAGCGTGTACGAGTGCTCTTTATCGATCTTCGGGTCAAAGGCCCAAAGTTCCGCGCCCGTCTCCGCATCGAGCGCCACCAGCCGGTTGAAGGGCGTCGTGACGTAGAGCCGGTTCGCCACCATCAGCGGCGTAGCCTCGAAAGCGCTGCGCACCGGATACTTGCTCCCGTCGCTAATGTCGCCGGAATGCCAGGTCCAGGCCGGCTTGAGCTGCGTCACGTTGCTCCTGTTGATCTGCTTCGCCGGCGAATACTTCATCCCGCCCGCGTCCCCGCCCCAGAAACGCCATTCCTGCGCGAGGCCCACCGATGGCTGCAGCAGTAAGCCCAGGATCACGAACAATCCGCCGAAACGTCCCATAACTGGCTATCTTAGGCGAATCCACCGCCCGGAGGCCAACGGGCGTCGCGCAATGGAGACCAAGCGCCGCTTCGTAATTTGACGGGCATCCCGAAGTTGCTCGAACCACCGCGGAGAAAATGCATCCCGGCAATGCTAAACTGGAGTTTCGGGTATTTTATTGATGCAATCGGCGCGTAGCTGGTTCTCCTGGGCCGTTCTTCTCTCCCTCGTGATGGCATCGGCGCCGCTCTCTGTGGCGGAGGATACCGGTTCCTCGCGGCCGCTCGCGGAAGCCTCCGGCGAAGCCCATGCGGCGGCCTCCCCGGCCGGGCTTTTCCCTCGCGGCGCCGGCCGCAAGCAGATTACGTCGTCCGGCAAGTTCAGCACCGGCGTAGCCGCCGATTTCCAACTTACGCTCGGCGGTGAATTCAGTGACGGCATTGCTC
>JADYZL010000362.1 GCA_020853155.1 Bryobacterales bacterium | reverse complement strand
TGGCCGGATCAAAGACGTTGCGGCCAGAGGCGGTGAAGTCACCAGCCCGCATGCGGTCGGGAGCTACGTTTGCGAGGCCCTGCAATGTTTTCTCCTCGCGTAGGGTCTCGAAGTTCGACATGAAGAACAGTTTGTCGCGTATAAGGCGGCCTCCGAGCGTGAACCCGAACTGGTTACGCAGGAATGGATTCTTGTCGCCGACCTTCTTGTACTCCTTCGCGTCCAGACTGTCGCTGCGGACGAACTCGAACACCGTTCCGTGGAAGTCATTGCTGCCCGCTTTGGTGGCGACGTTGATCTGCACGGCGGCACGGCCGAACTCCGCGGAGTAGACGCCGGTTTCCACCTTGAATTCCTGCAAAGCGTCGATGGAAGGCTGGAGGGCATAGATGTTGTAGCTCATGTCGGTGTTCTCGAGTCCGTCGAGGGTGTAGTGGTTGAACTGATTTCGCGCGCCGGCGACCGACAACGATTTTTCCGTTCGTGTGCCGCCCTTACGCGCAGCGGCTTCGCCTCCCGCACCCTGCTCGGCCGAGACGTTCGGGCTCAGGGCCACCATCTGCAAATAGTTACGGCCATTCAACGGAAGTTCCACGATGCGGCGATTGTCGATCACCGTCCCAACGGTTCCGCTCTCGGTAGTGAGCAGCGGGGCGCCTCCCTGAACTTCGATAGACTCGGAGACGCTGCCGACTTCAATGATGAAGTTCACGCGCACAGAGTCCGCTACTTGAAGACGTACGTCGCCGCGCGTTGCCGCTTTGAATCCTTCCTTTTCCACCCGGATGGAGTAGACTCCAGGCGGCAGAAAGGGCGCGGTGTAGTTGCCGGTCTCATTGGTTTCGACGCGGCGCACCTGACCCGTGGCGGTGTTTGTCATCACAACGGCGGCCGCGCCGACGACCGCACCGGTGGGATCGGTAACGGTACCCGTGATTTCTCCGAAGGTCTGAGAGAACGCGGAGATGGCAAGAATCGATAAACCGATAAGACGAGCGAGAAATGGCAGTTTGTGCATTGATGGCTCCGGATGGGGAGAGAGTCTATCAATGCAGAGGGAAAGAAGTCAAACGCTCTCATCGCTCAAGCGATAAAAGCGTTTGACGCTTGGAAATCGATTCTCATTACCGCCGCCAACCGCCGCGCCCGCGGAATCCTCCTCCGAATCCACGGTAGAAGCGGGGTCCGGAGAAGTAGTAGAAGCTCGGGCCCCAGCCGTAATAATAGGGCGAGTAGAAGGGCGAGTAGAAGAACGGATCGTAACCGTAGTAATAAGGAGACGGCGGCGCGGGCCGCGAAACCCGCTGCCGCAGACGCGGCTCAAAGTCCTGCTGCCTCACGGGTTGGAAGGCTTGGGCGGAATTCTCCGTGTTGATGGTGAGCGGAGCAAGAGTGCGGAATGTAAGGACGGCTTCGGGATAGATTTCGGTGGCTCGTCCGCGCGTCAGCAGAACGCCGATGGTGGAAGCAGCGGCGCCGGCAATGGCCCCCATGCCCGCGCCGAATCCGCCGGCGGCGGCAGCGCCGATGGCGGCTCCGGTTCCGGTGGTGACTCCAATCGCGGTGGCGTCGCGGCCCTTGGATGTGCCGCCGTTGTATTCCACCAATTGCGAGCGAATGGGGAGTTGCTGTCCATCGACAAGGCTGATTTCCGTGAGTTCGATGCCGAGCCGGGAAGTGCCCTTGGCGCGCCCGGCTTTTTCCGCTTCGGCAACGCGTCCGGCGATCGTCTGTCCGCGGCGCGCCACCACGAGGCCGTTGACCACGAGGGGCTGAACGAGAGTACCGGTGAAAACGTCACCGGGCTGGTTGTGATCACTCGAGATGGGCTGGTCCACACGGACTTTCAACCATGTTCCGGCGGGCATAATGAGCTGCGAGGGAGGGGGCGCGCCCTGCCCGGCGGTTGGGGGTTCAGGCGTAGCGGGTTCTTCGTTCGCAACAGCGGAGTTGGGAGGTGGCGGGGCATCTGTCCGCGGCATGGCCTCCCCGAATTTCCGCCAGCCTGTTGCCGGGGGCGGCGATGACGGATCCGGCTGCTGCGCATAGACCGGAACCAGTTCCGCAAACAAGCCCGCCAGCACGAGAGGGATTAGGAATGTTTTCTTTGAGCCCATACCGCTTGTTGAAGAGCAATTACCGTGCCAGGCTGTAAGTGTTTCTTAATCAATCGGTAAACAACCGGTTTCATGGCTCAGATCGGCCAGAGTGGTTGGTTTCAGCCACCACTCAACGGCTCTGCTGCTTCAGTGTATTGAGATAGGCCTGCTCCCGTTCTTCGACGTATGCCCGGTAACCGGCGGGATCGACAAACGGGTTCCTGGACGGATCTTTGTGCATGAGCGCAACCTTCTCCACCATGCCGTAATAGACGCCGTGGGCGCCGAGAAAGATGTCGCAATGCAGCGACTTCAGCACCTTGAATGTGCGCGCGTAGTCCGCGGCCATCCCGGGGTAGGCTTTGTTGTTCACCAACTGAAAGCCGGGGTTTACATTGGGGCTACCCACGATAACGACATCGTAGACCCTGCCCCGATCCTTGGCTTTCATGGTCCACGTAGTGCACCCGCGCGTGTGTCCCGGCGTGAGATGGGCCGTGAGGGTCACTCCGCCAAGCGTCACCGTATCTCCGTCCTTCAACACCCGGTCCACCTTGCAGGGCTTCCAGCCGCCCTTGTACAGGTACTGTCCGTCTCCGCCCGACTCCACTACCTTTTCATCCCCTTGCATGATGTACACCTTCGCCCCGGTCAATTTCTTCACCAAGGCGTTGCCTTCGGCATGATCGCCATGCGCATGACTGTTGAGCAGAATCTTCACATCGGCAAACTGGAAACCAAGCTTTTCGACGTTGGCGCGAATGATGGGAACGGTACGTTCAAAACTCGAGTTGATGAGGATATGTCCCTGGCTGGTCGTGATGAGGTAGGTGGAGAGGCCCTTGGAACCGACGTAGTAGAGGTTATCCGCAATTCGATGAGGCGGGAAGGGATCGTCCCAATCAT
>JADYZL010000361.1 GCA_020853155.1 Bryobacterales bacterium | reverse complement strand
CTTCTCGATTCCATCTCCTCTCCGGAGGGGCGAGATCTGCTCCATCGCGCCATCGCCATTCTCGCGGAGATGCCTGTCCGGGATGAGGAGGAAGCGCGGCGCAAGCTCCAGCGGCAGCAAGAGATCGCCCAGGCAAAATCCCTTCTCTGGGAGTTGTACCTCAAGGAACCGGAGTATAAGCGGACGCTCGACGACCTTCTCTGGCAGCTTTCGGGAGATCCGCAGGATACGCGCAGCTTCGATGCCCTCGACGATATCCTTTCCGCCCAGGTCTACCGGATTGCCTATTGGCGGATTGCGGTGGAAGAGATCAACTACCGCCGCTTCTTCGATATCAACGATCTGGTGGGGGTGCGCGTGGAGTTGCCCGAGGTCTTCGACATCAGCCACCGGGAGATCCTCAAACTCATGCGCGAGGGGAAGGTGGCCGGCGTAAGAATCGATCACATCGATGGCTTGCGAGATCCGCTTGGATACCTGCGCCGCTTGCAGGGCTCCGTCCTGGGCGACGGGATGGAATCCGGCGAGCAGAACTTCTACATCCTGGCGGAGAAGATTCTGGGCTGCGAGGAAAAGCTGCCGGAATGGCCGCTCGCGGGCACCACTGGCTACGACTATCTAAATGCCTTGAATGGCATTTTCGTGAACGCGGCCGGCCTCGGCGAGATCGTCCGGCAATACGACGGGCTGAACGGCATCCGGGGCCCGTTCTCGGAGATCTGCTACGCAAAGAACAAGCTCGTCATGGATACGTTGTTCGCGAATGAAATCAACGTCATTGGACATTATCTGGGCCAGTTGGCCGCGCAGGACCGCCGGGCCCGCGACATCCCTCTCTCCGAGATTCGCCGCATTCTGGTGGAGGCGACCGCCTGCCTGCCCGTCTATCGCACCTATCTCCGCGGGTTCGGGGTGGACCAGAGGGATCGCGACCTCATCGAAGCAACGCTCTCCCTGGCCAGGGCGCGCACCCGCCGCGACGCGGTCAGCGACGCCGCCTTCGAGTTCATGGGGCGGGTGCTACTCGTGGAGCCGCCCTACTATGCCAGGGAGCACCGTTCCCAGTGGCTGGATGTGGTCATGCGCTGGCAGCAGTTTTCCGGCCCGGTCATGGCAAAGGGGCTGGAGGATTCTGCCTTCTATAGCTACAACGCGCTGCTCTCGCTCAACGAAGTGGGTGGAGATCCCTTGCGGAACAAGCCCCCCTTCGATGCGCGCGAACTTCACGATTTTCATACCGAGCGGCAGCGGCGCTGGCCGAACACCATGAATTGCACCTCCACGCACGACACCAAGAGGAGCGAGGACGTCCGCGCCCGGTTGAACGTCCTCACCGAAATGCCTCGGGATTACCAGGCGGCCATTCTCCGATGGATCGCCGCGAATGAGAGCAAGCGGACTCGCCTTGCCGGTCATGTGGCGCCCACGCCCTCTGAGGAAATCCTCATCTATCAATCCCTGCTTGGAGCGTGGCCCCTCGATGAGGCGGAATTGCCGGACTTCCAGGAGCGCTTCCAGGTCTATGTCCGCAAATGCGCGAGAGAAGCGAAGGAACACACCAACTGGGTTCAACCGAATGAAGCGCACGAAAGCGCCCTCGCGCAGTTCGTGGACGCACTCTTCCACCCCACGCGCGGGAAAGCCTTCCGCGGAGACTTTCTGCAATTGCAGCCCACGCTGGCCTTCTACGGCGCGATCAACTCCCTCTCGCAGGTGTTGTTGAAAGCCACCGCGCCGGGCATCCCGGATTTCTATCAGGGGATGGAGCTTTGGAACTTTAGCTTGGTAGACCCGGATAACCGGCGGCCGGTTGATTTCCGCGTCCGCATGCGAGTGTTAGAGGGGCTGCGCCATGCGGAAGCGGCGGACGCCGGGGCGCTCGCCCTCGCACTCTCAAGCTCCTGGCGCGATGGGCGCATCAAGCTCTTCACAACCGCCAAGACACTCGAACTCCGCCGGGCGCGAGCGGATCTGTTCGCACAGGGAGAATACATCCGGCTGCATGCGCACGGCCCGCGCGCGGGGAACGTTTTCGCCTTCGCCCGCCGCTGGAATGGGGAGTGGTGCATCGTGGCGGCGCCACTGCACCTGCGCGGCATCCTGCCGGAGAAGGAGAGCCTCGTAAGCGGCAGCGTATGGGAAGGAACCACGATCCCCCTTCCCGAAGGGGCGCCGACGGCCTGGAAGAACCAGTTCACCGGAGAGTTCCTCAATTTGGCGGCGTCCTCGGCGGGCTCCGGCAACCTACCCGTCTCCCAAATTCTCGGTGCGTTCCCCGTGGGGCTTCTCTCCTGCTGCGAAGAATTGCTGGGGTAAGCCGGGGTCGCGGCTCCCGCCCGGCGGGCATGTTATGGTGGCGAGTGGATGAACCTCGCGACATTGCCGCTTTTCGAGATTGTTACGATCCTCATGCTCGCCCTCACCGCGGGCATGATCTGGCTCCGGATGGGGGATCACGTCACCAGCAATATCCCGCTGGGCTACATGTTCGTGCTGATGCTCTTCTACCGGGGCTTCGACGGCGCGTTCAATACCTGGCCCATTTTTCTCTATCTGATGTGCGTCGTGTTTCTGCGCGTCGATCTGTTCAGCGGCCTGGTGCAGAAATCGATACGCTTCGCCGAACTCGCCCTGCTCGCCTACATCGCCTGGAGGCTCGTGGGCTTGCTGCTAGGCTGGCCCGCGCTCTAGCGGGACACAGTTCCCCTTCGAACGTTACTCGAGTTCCAGCCCGCTCTCCTTGAGCGCCCGCCATCCGCCATCGAGGTTGATGGGGGCGGTGTAGCCCATCTTCCGAAGGTTGTCGGCCACCAGCGCGGAGCGAAAACCGCCGCCACAGTAGAGAACCAACTTCTGATTCTTGTCCGGAATGGCGTTCTCAATATCGCGTTCAATCACGCCCTTGCCCAGATGAACCGCGCCCTTCACGTGGCCCGCCGCGAATTCACTTTCCTCCCGCACGTCCACCAGAATGTGCGGCTCTCCCGCCTGCCGCAAGGCGAGATAGGCGGGCAAATCGATCTCTTCAATTCGTGACTTCGCGTCGTTCACGATCGCCAGAAACCCAGGACTGTGGTGCTTCATTTCAGAATTCCTCCCTACGAAACCTTGGCCCCTTAGCTCACCCGTTCCACCAACGCGCCCACCCCGGCCAGCTTCTCTTCGATCCGTTCATAGCCGCGATCGAGATGGTAGACGCGGTCGATCACCGTCTCCCCGCTGGCGGCCATTGCGGCCAGCAGCAGAGAGGCGCTCGCACGCAGGTCGCTCGCGATCACCGGCGCGCCGGTTAGCTTGCGGGAACCAGCCACGATTGCCTGCCGCCCGTCGATCCGAATGTTCGCGCCCATCCGCACGAGTTCCTGCACGTGCATATAGCGGTTTTCGAAGATGGTCTCGCGGATGATGGTGATGCCTTCCACTTGCGTCATCAGCGCCATGTACTGCGCCTGCAAATCCGTGGGGAAGCCGGGATATTCTTCCGTGCTCATATCCTGCGAACGGAACGTGCCGGTGGCGGTGGCGCGGATCGAATCCCGGCCCACTTCCTGGATGTGAACCCCGGCTTGCCAAAGCTTGTGGATGAGCGCGCCCAGATGGTCCGGACGGCAATTGCCGATCACCAGATCTCCGCCCGTGATCGCCGCCGCAATCGCGTAGGTGCCAGCCTCGATCCGGTCTGGAATAATCCGGTGCGTGGCGCCCCGCAGGCTCTTCACGCCCCGGATGCGAATCACCGATGTGCCCGCCCCCTCGATCTCCGCTCCCATCTTGGTCAGCAGGTCCGCGAGATCCACCACTTCGGGTTCCCGCGCCGCATTCTCAAGGATGGATTCCCCATCGGCGAGAACGGCCGCCATCATCAGGTCTTCCGTTCCCGTCACTGTGATGGTGTCGAAATAGATCCGGCCGCCGCGAAGCCCCTGGGGAGCGGAAGCTTCAATATATCCGTGCTCCTGGCGAATGGTGGCGCCCAGCCGTTCGAGCCCCATCAGGTGGAGATCGATTGGCCTCGCACCGATGGCGCAGCCCCCCGGCATCGAAACGCGCGCCGTTCCGCAGCGGGCGACCAGCGGCCCGAGAATCAGGCTCGACGCCCGCATGGTTTTCACCAGCTCGTAGGGGGCTTCGGGGTTGACGATGGAGGGGGTGGTGACTTCCAGGTGCCCGTTCACCGGCTTGATCGTCGCGCCCGTGTGCTCCAGCAAATGCCGCATCGTGAGTAGATCCCGCACATCCGGAATCCCCGCCAGGTGTACGGTTTCGCTGGTCAGCAGGCATGCCGCCAGCGCGGGCAGCGCGGAGTTCTTCGCGCCGCTCACCTCGATCTCGCCGCGCAGCGTTCTGCCGCCCTGTACAACAAGTTTGTCCATGTGATTATCTGTTCCTGGTGCGCCGCGCCTGCCGCCGTGGCGCCGCTAAGAATCGCTCGAGCCGCTATCCACAGCTTTCCGTAGGTTCCCGCTTGCGCTCTGCAAATGCTCCCGCGCGGCTGCGGCGTCCACGCCCAGTAGATGCATCGCAATGGCCGTCTTTACCTCTCCGGATGCCTTCATCAGCAATTGCCGGGCGTCTTCCGGGGAAACCTCGAGCGCCTGTTCCACGATGCGGCGCGCCCGGTCCCGCAGCTTCTCATTGGTCTGTTGCACATTCACCATGAGGTTCCCGTAGACATGGCCGAGCTTCACCATTGCCCCGGTGCTGAGCATGTTCAGAACCATCTTGGTGGCGGTGCCGGCTTTCATGCGGGTGGATCCCGTGATCACCTCGGGGCCGCACAGAACCTCAATGGCGATATCCGCGTGATTCGAGATTTCCGCTCCCGAAGTGCAGGCCAACGCGATCACCGTTCCGCCCAAGGCGCGCGCGCGCTGCATCGCTCCAACCACATACGGGGTACGTCCGCTGGTGGCGATCCCCACCAGCACGTCGCCATTCTCGAAACCGTAGGCTTCCAGATCCTCCGCACCCTGCTCCGGGCGGTCTTCGGCGCCCTCCACGGAGCGGCGCAGCGCGCCGTCGCCGCCCGCGAGGAAGCCTGTTACCAGATCCGGCGGCACATTGAACGTCGGCGGGCATTCGCTCGCATCCAGCACGCCCAGCCGCCCGCTCGTTCCCGCTCCCGCATAAAACAACCGCGCGCCCGTCTGCATCGCCGCGGCAATCCGGTCGAGCGCTTCCGCGATCCTCGGCAGCGCCGCCCCCACCGCGCCCGCCACCTTCGCATCCTCCGCGTTCATCACGCGAAGCATCTCGAACGTGCTCATGCGGTCAATCCCCGCGCTGGCGGGGTTGCGTTGTTCGGTAAGCAGCGTTTCCAGTTTCATACGCCCGATTCTCTATTCTCGCCCATCCGGGCATGGATGAGGCGCCTCGAATCCCGCACCCGGCGGCAAACCCTATCCAGAAGGCGTCACAATTTCGTACCCTAAACGATTGGGGTGCGTTTTGCGCGCCGCTTGGCCCACGCGATCCCCCCGCCCTCTCTCATGAATATTCTAGGCATTGGCGG
>JADYZL010000360.1 GCA_020853155.1 Bryobacterales bacterium | reverse complement strand
GCGCCATACCCGCATCTCGACGCTTCGCAGCCGCTCTACGTGAACGTGGAGAACGCACCGGGCCATCGCGTGATCAACCTGAAGGCCTTCATCCTGCCTGCGGCGGGCGAGGAGGGGACAGCCGGGCGCAACATCGCACGCGGGTTTGCTTCTTACCAGAACGATCTCGCCCTTCGCCGGGAGTTTACGCTCACAGACCGCGCACGGCTCACCTTCCGGGCCGAAGCGTTCAATCTCTTCAACCACGCCAATTTCGGAGCCATCGCCAGCAACATCCAATCCTCAACAGCCGCTCGGCCTTTCGGATGGGCGTCCGGGACGCAAGCCAGCCAGCTTGGCGGATTGAACCCGCTCTACCAGATGGGCGGCCCGCGCTCCCTCCAACTGGCGCTTCGCCTGCAGTTCTAGGGGGCAGCCATGGTAGTTCGCAATTACGGCAAACAGGCTCCACCCGCACCGCCGCCGCCCTTGTGGCGGCGGTTCCTGAAACACCCGCAGCAAGTTTGGCTGCGCAAGGCCATGTTCCAGATTCACCTCTGGACGGGCATCATCGTCGGCCTCTATATCATTGCGATCGGAGTCAGCGGATCCATCCTGGTGTTCAAGGAGGAACTCTTTCCCCGGCCGCACATTGATGTGGGGGCGGTGGATACGCGGGCCTGCACGCCCGAGAGCCTGGAAGCGGTGGTGCGCAACGTGTCTCTCGCTTATCCGGAGAAAGAGGTGTTTCTCACTGCGTGCCCATCCGTCTTCAACCCACTCTACGTCACCACCATTCGGAACAAGGCGGAGGGTGCGCCGGCGGCAGGTTCAGGCCCGCCGGCAGATCGCGAGCCGCTCGCTGTCTATTCGCATCCGCATACGGCCGCCGTGCTTGGGGCAGCAGATCGCGAAGGGTCCTGGGTGAGCTGGTTCGAGGAACTCCACGTGAATCTGCTCATCGGGCGCAAGGGGCGATGGTGGAATGGGGTAGGATCGGCGATACTGCTGGCCCTCACGATTACCGGATTGGTGCTCTGGTGGCCTGGCATCCGCGCCTGGAAACGGGGGTTTCTTGTCAATTTCCGCCACAATTGGAAGCGCATCAACTTCGATTTGCACAATGTGACGGGCTTCTGGACGATCCTGTTCACGCTCACCTGGGCGCTCACCGGGATCTACTTCACCTGGCCAAAACTTTTCACGGAACCAATCCAGCAGATCTCACCCATTGTTACGGCGAATTATCCGGCCCAGGAGATGCGCCGCCTCGCCGCGCGCCCCATCGCACCGAAAGCGGATCTAGACGTCAATACCGTGCTGCGGCATGCACAGCAACTCTCGCCCGACGGCGCGCTCGAAGGGTATTTTTACGGCGCCGGCAAGAACCCCATCTTCACGGTCTACATGGCCAGGGGAGACATGGGCGATTACGCGATGACCGACTTCCTCTACTTTGACCAGAACACGGGGGAACACCTGCTCACCTGGCATCGCGGCAAGAACCAAACACTCGGGGACTGGCTCATCTGGCTGGTGGTTCCCCTGCACTTTGGTACGTCCTGGGGACCGGCAGTCCAGTGGCTATGGTTCCTGTTCGGGCTAATTCTGCCCTTCCTCACGATCACCGGCTTCCTCATGTACTGGAACCGGTATCTGGGAAAACGATGGAGAGCGCTGCGGAATGCGCCAGCTTCGTCCGCGCGAGTTCTGCATTCGTAGACAAAAGGGGCTGCCAAGCCCACGCGGCTTCCAGCCCCTTTCCCGTCTTCCGATGAGACTGACGCGCAAGCGCTGTTCCGGTTAGAAACCCTGCCAGCGGCTAATGAAATTCGCCTTGCCTCCCGCACCGGGAAAAAAGTCCCGCAACACGATCGGCCGGTTCACGGTGGATTCGAGCTTCACGGTCCGCATCACGCTCACCTCCTTCGTGACTTCCCGGCTGAACGTGCCGATGACCTTCTGCTTCTCCGTGACGCTCAGATTCTCATACTTCGACACCAGCTTATACGTAAAGACGGTCGCGTTCTCCTGCAGGTAGAACGTCCACAGGCGGCCGTAGCGCACGCCGAAGACGCAACCCCAGGGCACGACATGGCTCACGGTAATCATTCCGGAAGGCAGCGTCTTCAACCAGCGCAAATAGGCATCGCTATTCGCCGTCTTCGCTCCTCCAGAAACGCCGGTCTGGTTGATGTAATCCGTGTTGTTGACTTCCCAGGTCTTGCCGTTATGGATGTCGTTCGCCGCGAGATTTGCTTCGAGCAAATGTCTCCAGAAGGTGGAAGGGTCATTGCCATAGGGCGTGGAGACCTGGCTGATGCCGGCGTGCGCCACCGTGGGCGAGCGGGGGTCTCCCCGAACGAACACGCTGCAGCCATTGATAGCGGCGGTGAAGAACAACTTCGGATCTTCAGGATCGTCATCGTCTTCGTTCTGCTTCATGGGGATCGCCATCTCGATCAAATGATGGCTTTCCCAGGGGAGGAACCAAACCGGGATATGTCCGGTCGGAATCTTATCCGCCGAACTTGGAATGATGGCCTGAAAGGTGAGCGCTCCGTGAAACGCTTCATGCGGCTGCAGCTTGATCCACGCAATCTTCTTATTCACCGGAGCGTGCATGAAGTCCGTCGTAATCGGGTGCTCCGGCTTAAAGAAACGGGAGAACATCCCATCGGTGGCAATCTTCGTGCGAGACCCCACGGGCAGGATCTTCTGCCGGCGCGTCGCGCCGAGATGGTCCACGATCTCATCGCCCAGCGCTCCATCTGGCGGGGAGACCGAGTAATTCCGGAACAGGTCAAGCGGCCTGTCGCGAAGCATCTGCGTGTAGCTGTTCAGCGGGATGGGAGGTAAAGGTCTCTTGGGTGGCCCAGTTGGAATTTTCGGTAATGGACGACTACTCACGAGTGGATTCTCCTTTCAAGCGAAATCCAAGTTGGCACGGCGATGCGCAGGCCATTCGCAATGCTGATTCTGAAATTGAATTTCGGAGTCCAGCCTAGCAACCTGCTCCAGCCGTCGCAAGGGGTGCGGGACATGACGGGACGGAAACACCGATTGGTGACGGCGCGTGGCAACGAAGGATCGAGCAGCGGGCAGGACTCCCGTTGCACTTTGGATATCAAGAGGGCGGGAGCCTGTCGCGGGAAGAAAGCCCCGGAGGGAGACCGGAAACGCACTGCCACGGGTATCTCGTATTCCGTGGCGGGGCGTCTCCGGCTCCCTGAGCTCCGGTGGTATCCGGCGGACCAAAAGAGGTCCGCCGGAAAGACGAAAAAAGGTAGAAGGCGGTCTTGCCGGACCGCTTCCGTCGAATCAGTCTGGTCTAGCTCAAAGTCTTCCGCTTGCGGCGGCGCGCGAAGTAGAGGACAGCCACGATGGCGGCGGCGAGCCAAATAATCGTCGATTGCAGTTCCATGTTTGTACCTTTCCGGGAGCGTTTGCTCCTCGATCCAAGCGCCACCGGGGTGGCGGGTTTCTATTTAATTGCAGCGACCGCGAAGTGCGGATGCGGTTAACCGTTCCCTCCGATGCCCTGCATCATCGGGATCAGCACTTTGAACACTCGAATCATCGCGGGTCCCGTGGACACCGCGAGAATCGATGGAAGAATGAACGCAAAGATCGGAAAAACGAGTTTGACGGGAACTTTACCGGCGCGCTCCTGAGCGTCCTGCCGGCGCTTCACGCGCATGAAATCCGAGTGCGCGCGCAAGGCATCCGCCATGCTGGTTCCGAAGCGGTCAGATTGCGCGAGCACCTGCACCAGTTTGCGGATATCGGTCTGGCCTGTGCGATCCGCCAGGTTGTGCAGCGCTTCCACGCGGCGCTTTCCGGCGC
Source organism: Bryobacterales bacterium (assembly GCA_020853155.1). GTDB lineage: Bacteria > Acidobacteriota > Terriglobia > Bryobacterales > Bryobacteraceae > JACTMJ01. The sequence continues at coordinate 2,405 of JADYZL010000360.1, read as the reverse complement.
GGGCTTCGAGCACCACCATGCTCAATTCCTTACAAATGTGCTTATGCGTGATCGCCAATTCCTGGGAGACCTTCTGGATCGCCTGGTCCAATCCCACGCCAGCCTCGACGCAGATCACGAGCAGATCAAGCGCATCGGGCAAGGAGAGACGCAACTTTTCCTGCCGCGAACTGATGAGCTTGCTGAGGACAAAGTTGGGAATCCAGAAGCCGAGCCCGCCCACGATAAACGGGAAGAGCATGCTCATATTGGGCAGACTCATGTGAAGCGTCAAGCCGAACAGGCTGGCGAGGACGCCGCTGGCAATCTGAATCCCGCGAAAGATCGCCACTGCGGATTCCTCGCGGAAGCCCGCCATGATGAGGCGCTTGCGGGTATCGCCCGCATCCTTGGGTGAGGTTGGGATTTTCTCGCCCAGTTCCTGAATCACGCGCACGATGGGTGCATCCTTCTTTGGTTGCACCCCGATGGTTGTGGCAACCTGCGGCACGAGGGCGTTCGTGTTCAGTTGCTCGACAAGGCGGCTGGGACGAACATACCGGAAGTAGCCGAAGACAATAATGACGCCAGCCAGAAACACAAACATTCCCATGCTGATGATGATCGGTATAATTCCTGCCATTCGATCCTTCTTCTGTCGCTCACTCTTCAATCCACCGCGACGGGGGAACTCTGCCTCTGTACGTACCCGATTGCGCTCCAGCGCGGGTCAGACCCGGATGTTGATGATCTTCCGCATCACGAAGTAGCCAATTACCTGGGCCACGCAAACAAAAATGACGATCAGCTTGCCTTCGGGATCGTTCACCAGTGCGTCGAGATAGCCCGGCGCCAGGAACGAGAGGCCAACGGCGAGACCGATCGGCAGCCCGATCAGCACCCAGGCCGTCATCCGGCCGGAGGCGCTCACCGCTTTCACCATGCCCTTTAGCTTGAATCGTTCCCGGATGATGTAGGCCAGGTTCGAGAGAATTTCGCTCAAATTGCCGCCGGTATCTTTCTGCAGCAGCACTGACGAAACAAAGAAACGCACATCGAGCAAGGGAACGCGGCTGCACAAATTGCGCAGGGAGTCGTCGAGCGAGCTTCCGAGGTTCTGCTCGCTATACACCCGGCGGACCTCCATCCCCAGTGGGTCTTGCGATTCCTTGCCGAGCATTTCGAGGCTCACGGAGAAGGCGTTGCCCGCTTTCATGCTGCGGGCCAGAAAATCCAGCGCATCGGGAAACTGTTCTTCGAAGGCAGCCATCCGCCGGCTGGCCTGGATACGCAGAATCGCGAAGGGAATCACGGACGCCGCCAGCGCAAATAGAGGCATCCGCGTGCTCAACGGCACAATCTTCGCCACATACAACGAGAGAATCGCTCCGCCCAGCGCGCACCCCAAAGTCATCCCCATGAACTGCGCGCTCGTCCACTGCAAGCCAGATTGCTGGATGAAAGACTGCACCGCGGTCATCGGCTTCAGCTTGGCGGCAAGGCGCTCGATTTGCGAATCGGACGGCAGCGCGCGCTCAATGGAGGTCTTTTTCGTGGCAGCCTTGACAATGGACTTGCCTTGCAGGGTGTTGAGCATCCCCACCACCTTCTTCTGCCGCTGCCTCTCCACGATGGAAACACCCAGCATGGTGACGCCGAAAACCACCAGCAGAAGAACGCCGAAGATCGCGAAGATCATGATTGGCATCGCAAAACTCCTTCACGCGCCACCCAAGGGATGGCGATCCGCTACGCGCCGCGCCGTCGCGGCGAAATCGCTCAGTTAATCTCCATCACCGTCTCAAACACCGAAGCAGGCAGCCGGATGCCGGATGCCGCCAGACGCTCATAGAAGCGCGGCCGCACGCCGGTCGGCTGGAAACGCCCGAGCACGCGCCCATCTTCGGACAAGCCGGTTCGTATGAAATTGAATACGTCCTGCGTCGTCACCTGCTCGCCTTCCATGCCCACGCATTCCGTGATGTGCGTGATGCGCCGCGAGCCGTCACTCATGCGCGACACCTGGACGAACACATCGACGGCGGAAGCGATCTGCTGGCGGATCGCGCGGACGCCCATGTTCGCGTTCGCCATGCCCACCATCACCTCCATGCGGCCAATACCGTCGCGGGGGTTGTTGGCGTGGATGGTTGTGAGCGAACCGTCGTGGCCCGTGTTCATCGCCTGCAACATGTCGAGCGCTTCCTCGCCGCGAACCTCGCCGACGACGATGCGGTCCGGGCGCATACGAAGGGCGTTGATCACCAGCTCGCGCTGCCGAATCGCACCCCGGCCTTCTACGTTCGGCGGCCGCGTTTCGAGACGCGCCACGTGCCATTGGCTCAATTGCAATTCCGCCGCATCCTCGATCGTGACGATGCGCTCCGTCTCCGGCACGAACGACGAGAGGGCATTCAACAATGTCG
>JADYZL010000359.1 GCA_020853155.1 Bryobacterales bacterium | reverse complement strand
CGGAGTCGGAACCCATTGCGATTCTGATTCCGAAGCGCAATATCGAGACGTGGATTTGTTGCCTTGCCGGACAGCCAGTGAATGAGGCGGAGGACTACAAGCCAAGATCCGGCAGCGCTGGCGACGCGCGCATGGCGGAATTGCTCCGCCGCGCGGCGGAAGTGTTCTACGAGAAGACCCGGCCGAACTCGCCGGGGCCATCGCCGAGCATCGCATCTTTGGATCGCGCGATTCCCGAAGCGCGGAGAGTACCCAATGCCAATTAGCGCCGCGCGGACGGCCTCCGCCGGCCGGCTTCTCCTGGAGTACGCCCTTTCCGGAAAACATGGAATCTCTTCACGCTAATTCTCCCTAAGCAAGCCAACCAGATGCCGCGCGATCGCGAGCGAGGCCGTGGCGCCGGGGCTGGGGGCGTTGATGAGGTGAAGGGCGTTGGAGCGAAGGACGTAATCGAAATCCTGAACCAGCGTGCCATCGGGCGCGAGGGCCTGCGCGCGCACGCCGGCCATGCCCTTGCGCAGATGCCGCTCTTCGATCTCAGGCAGCAGTCGCTGCAGCGAGCGGAGGAACTCCGCGCGGCTCAAGGATCGATACAGCTCATACGCCGACATGCGCGGATACTTCGCGAGGAAGCGCCACAGCCCTGGGTAACTAAACGCGTCAAGCAGATCGCGCGCCGCGAAATCCCTCGCCGTGTACCCTTCCCGGGCCGTCGCCAGCACCGCGTTCGGACCCGCTTCCACGCCACCCAGGATCATCCGCGTGAAGTGAACTCCCAGAAAGGGAAACTTCGGATCCGGCACCGGATAGATCAGATTCCGAACAAGCCCCGCGCCCTCGTCCGATAGCTCAAAATACTCCCCGCGAAAGGGGACGATCCGGCTGTTCCGGCGCAGACCTGTTTGCGCCAGCACACGGTCGCATTGCAAGCCGGCACAGTTGAAGAGGAAAGCGGCGGAAGCATCCGCTTCCCCGGCCTGGATGCGCCAGCATCCATCTGTCTCGCGCAGCCCGCGCACTTCGGCACTCAAGCGGATCTCTCCGCCTCGCCGGCGAATCTCCGCCGCCATCGCCTCGCAGACCGAGGGAAAGTGGGTGATGCCCTCCTCTGGAACATGAAGCGCCGCCACCCCGCGCGCATGCGGTTCAATCTCTCGCAGCGCTTCCGGCCCAAGCCAGCGCAATCCGCTCAGCCCGTTGGCGATGCCCCGCGCCTCTAGCTCGCGCAGCCGCGGCGTCTCCTCATCGGTAACCGCCACCACGAGCTTGCCGCAGCGCTCATGCGGAACCCAGTGTTGCTGGCAGAACTCCACCATCTCGCGGATGCCCGTGACGGCCAGCCTTGCCTTCAGCGAACCGGGTTTGTAGTAGAGGCCGCAGTGCAGGACGTTGCTATTGTGGCCACTCTGGTGCCGGGCCACCCCGGATTCTTTCTCGAACACCGTGACGGGCGTCGCGGGCCAAGTCTCGATGCACCGGAGCGCGACGGCGAGGCCGATGATGCCACCGCCGATTACGGCAACGGATCCTGGCGCGGTGGCACGGGCGGGCATACCCCTTGAGCGTATCGCACGCGCTTCCGTGGACGAGGGAAACGCCCGGTTGACACTCACGGCATCTCGAGCGTGCCCACGAGTTCCGCCACGTTCGCGATCCGCTCGTCGCGGCAGAACCGGTCTAGCTCGCGCGCGATGCGTATGGGAGAGGCGGGGTCCCAGAACGTAGCGGTTCCCACTTCCACGGCGCTCGCTCCGGCGATGAGATACTCGGCGGCGTCCTCGCCCTTGGCCACTCCGCCAATCCCAACCACGGGAATCTTCACCGCGCCCGCGGCTTCGTACACCATGCGCAGCGCAATCGGCTTGATAGCCGGCCCGGAAAGCCCGCCAAACCCATTCCCGATCCGGGGCTTCCGCGTGCGCGCATTGATCGCGAGCGAGACGAACGTGTTCACAAGAGAGATCGCATCCGCCCCTGCCTGTTCGGCCGCTGCCGCGAACGGCTTGATGTTGGTGACGTTCGGCGAGAGCTTCACGATCAGCGGACGCTTCGCCACCGCGCGCACGGCGGAAACCACTTCGGCGAGCATGAGCGGATCGGCCGCGAACGCAATCCCGCCCTTCTTCGTGTTCGGGCATGAAACGTTCAGTTCATATCCGGCCACGCCCTCGGCGTCTTCAAGCACCCGCGCCACTTCCACGTAGTCCTCGATGGCATAGCCGAAAACATTCGCGAAGATGGGCGTCTGCGCTCCGGCCAGCAGGGGCAGCTTCTCCGCGACGAATGCCCGCACTCCCACATTCTGCAGGCCGATGGAATTCATCATGCCCGCCTCGGCTTCCCAGATCCTCGGCTCCCGGTTCCCCTGGATCGGTTCGCGCGAAAGCCCCTTCACGACGATGCCGCCCAGCGCATTCAGGTCCAGGATCGGCGCGAACTCGCTCCCATACCCGAACGTGCCCGATGCCGCGATTACCGGATTCTTAAGGGGGATCCCGCAGAGAGAAGTTGCAAGCCGGCTGGAAGTCACGCGCGCTCCCTGGGAGCGGCAGCGAGTGGGAAAGGAGTGCGTATCGCCAAATGTGAGTGCATCGGAGCCTGCCTATGGGAATGATATCCTGAGATTAGACGTCTGGCCACGCAGGCGGAAAATCGATCAGGCCCTGGGCGGCCGAACGCCGCAAGCTCCAAGCCCCGAAATCTCCGCTGCCAGGGGAAATTTATTCCCGGATCCTTTTCCACCCGGCGCCAAAAAAAGAAAAGCATAGGTAATTAACGTGAAATTCTTCCTCGACACCGCGAATCTTGAAGAACTCCGCACCGCAGCCGCCTGGGGCATCGTGGATGGAGTCACCACCAACCCCACCCTCATCGCGAGGGAAGGCAACCCGATCGAGAAGCAGATCGCCAGCATCTGTGAGATCGTCGATGGCGATATCAGCGCCGAAGTGGTCGCCACCGAATACGACAAGATGGTCGAGGAAGGCCGCAAGCTGTCTACCATCCACCCCAATGTGGTTGTAAAGCTGCCCCTCACGCGCGATGGCATCAAGGCCACTTCCACGCTCAGCAAGGAAGATATCCGCGTCAACGTGACGCTCTGCTTCACGGCCAACCAGGCCCTGCTCGCCGCCAAGGCCGGCGCCTACATCATCAGCCCCTTCGTCGGCCGGTTGGACGACCTTGGCATGACCGGAATGGAACTCGTCGAAGAAATCGTCACCATCTACGATAACTACGACTATGAGACCCAGGTGCTGGCCGCCTCCCTGCGCTCGCCCCTCCACGTGAAGGAAACCGCGCTCATCGGCGCGCACATCGGCACCATGCCGTTCAAGGTGCTGGATTCGCTCTTCAACCACCCGCTCACCGATAGCGGCCTCGAACGGTTCTTGAAGGATTACGCCAAGGCTTTCGAATCCGGGGCGAAGAAGTAGCAAATTGAAGTAGATTTCCCGCGGGCATGCACGCAGGAAGCATGCCCGCTTTTTCGCCCTCCGTCCTTCCGGTAAGCCCGCGCCAACGGCGCTGGGCGGTATCCCCGGCGTTCGCGCTTTCCCCGCGAATCGGTATCCCGTTGTACCCTTCGCCCGCTTCGCAGCATCTATAAATGGAATGACCCCGCGTGCCCCCCTTGTATCTTCTCCGCTCGTGCGGGCGCTTCTCGCGCTTGGGCTGCTTCTCGGCGGTCTCCTCGCGCAGCAGCCCGCCAAGGATACCAGCCCTCATTCCTCGGCGGAACTGGTTAGCGAATTCACAACCGTTGTCCCAGGGGAACCGTTCACGCTCGGGCTGTCTATGAAACTCGATCCGGAGTGGCACAGCTATTGGATGAACCCTGGCGATGCCGGCCTCGGCACGAAGATCAAGTGGGAGAAGACGGGGGGCGTCACCATCTCCGACGTCATCTACCCCACGCCGCGCTATATCCCCACTCCGCCACTCGCTTCCTATGGCTATGAGAAGGAAGTGATGCTGCTTCTCGATGCCGTCGCGCCCCGAACGTGGAAGCCCGGGGAGACCGTCACGCTCGCGGGGCAGGCAGATTTCCTCGTTTGCCGCGAAGTTTGCCTTCCCGCGCGGGAAGCGATCTCCGTCACGCTTAAAGTCGGGCCGGAGGCCGAGGAGAATTCGGATTGGGCTCTTGCGTTTGCCCGCACGCGCGCGGCCATGCCAAGGCCCATCGCCGAAGTGAAGGGGCTCTCCATGCGGGCCGCGCACGCCGATGGCGGCTACCTGATCGCGCTCGAGAGCACAACCCCTTCAAACCTCGCAAACCTTCCCGCAAGTCAGGTGCGCTTCTTCGCGCAAGACCCCGGCGTGATTCAACATGCCGGTGAGCAGCAGCGCCTTCTGGCCGAGGATGAATTGGTTCTGTTCGCTCCCATCAGCGAATACTCGAAAGCGCCCGCCGAACGGCTTCGCGGTCTGCTCACCCTGCCGGACGACGCCACCTGGAAACCGGGCGAAGCCGTCCACGCGCTGAGCTTCGATGTTCCAGTGGAAGCCGTGGGCAGCATCGTGATGCCCGTGCAATCCGTTCCCTCTGGCGGCGTTCCCTCTTCACTTCTCCTGATTCTGCTTTCGGCGTTCGCCGGCGGCGTGATCCTGAACCTGATGCCGTGCGTGTTCCCGGTGATCTCGCTCAAGATCATGAGCTTCGTCCAGCAGGCGGGGGAGCATCGCGGAAAAGTCCGCAGCCATGGTCTTGTTTTCGCCGCGGGCGTGCTGGCCTCGTTCTGGGCGCTCGCCGGATTGCTGCTCGCGCTGCGGGCCGGCGGCGCGCAACTCGGCTGGGGATTCCAATTGCAATCGCCCGCCTTCGTCGCGGCCATGGCTCTGCTCATCTTCGTCCTCGGGCTCAGCATGGCGGGCGTATTTGAAATCGGGGCTTCCCTCACGCGCCTCGGCGCCGCCGGCAGCGGCACGGAAGGTTATGGCTCTTCCTTCTTCAGCGGGGTGCTGGCCACCGTGGTCGCCACGCCTTGCACGGCCCCTTTCATGGGCGGGGCGCTCGGCTACGCGATCAGCCAGCCCGCCTGGGAGTCCATGCTCGTCTTCACCGTGCTCGGCGCGGGCATGGCCACGCCCTACGTCCTTCTTTCGCTATTCCCAGGGTTGCTCAAGCGCTTGCCCCGCCCGGGCGCATGGATGGAAACGCTCAAGCAGGTGCTCAGCTTCCCGCTGTTCGCCACCGTTATCTGGCTGGTGTGGGTCTTTGGTTTGCAGACCGGCATCGACGGTGCGGCGGGGCTTCTGGCGGCTATGCTGTTTCTCGGGATCGCCGGATGGATCGTCGGCCGTTGGAATGCCTACAACATCAGCGGCTCCATGCGGTTCGCCACCCGCGTTCTGGCCGCGCTCGCAATCGTTGCCGGGCTGGCCTTCGCCTGGAACGCTTCCGCCTACCGCGCCCCCGCGGCCGGCGGCTCCAGCAGCGGCGCCGCGCTCTGGCAGCCATGGAGCCCCGCCAAGGTCGAGTCCCTTCTTGCGGAAGGCAAGCCGGTATTTGTCGATTTCACTGCCGCGTGGTGCCTCACCTGCCAGGTGAACAAGCGCACCGTGCTTCACCGCGATGCCGTCGAACAGGCATTCCGGGATAAGAACGTCACCCTGCTGGTGGCGGATTGGACGAACAACGATCCCGTCATCGCCACCCAACTCGAAGCTCTCAACCGGAGCGGCGTGCCGGTCTATGCGCTCTACAAGAGCGGCTCGGCGAAGCCGGTCCTGCTGCCCGAAATCCTGACGGAAGGAATCGTGATGGATGCGCTGGCGGACCTTCCCACGCATTCCACCGTTTCCCAACGGTAACGTCGTATACAGTCTGCATGCGGGAGCGGCGGCCCGGTCCGTCGCCCTGAATTGCCGTTAGAATAGTCCCTATCCCCGCCCCGGAAATGGCACGGGCGGTGTGTCCGCAATTCGGCCAGTTTGAAAAGTTTGGAAGGAGTATTTCTCGATGAATCAGAAATCTGTTCTCACCGTCACCCTGCTCGCTTTCCTTGCGGCTGCGTTTACGCTCCCCGCGCCTGCCAAGGCAAAGGTGGGCGCCATGGCTCCGGATTTCGCCGTCACGGATATGCACGGCAAGTCGCACAAACTCTCGGACTTCTCGGGCAAGTTCGTCGTGCTCGAATGGTTGAACTATGGATGTCCCTTCGTGGGCAAACAGTATGGCAGCGGGAATATGCAGTCCTTGCAGAAGCAATGGACCGCGAAGAATGTTGTTTGGCTCTCCGTGATCTCTTCCGCTCCCGGTGAGCAGGGGCACAGCGCCGGGGCAAAGGCCGTCGCAGACTACAAAGCGAAGGGTTCGAACGCCACCACCGTGCTGCTCGATGAGAACGGCGCCGTCGGGAAGGCGTATGGCGCTGCCACCACGCCACACATGTTCGTCATTGACCCGAAAGGGAAGCTGATCTATAACGGCGCTATCGACGACAAGCCCACGACGGACCAAGCCGATATCAAGACCGCCAAGAACTATGTCTCCGCGGCTCTCACGGAAGCGCTGGCGGGCAAAGCGGTAAGCACATCCACTTCCCAGCCCTATGGCTGCAACGTCAAATACTAACGGCGAATAACGGCACCATTCCGCGGCGGGTAGGGCACGAATTCATGAGCCCGCCCGCCGTCGCCTCACGCTGGACTCTTCCCTCAAACTGCGGTCCTATTCGGCCCGCGCGTCCACTCCGCCCAGCGTTTCCACGAACTGCACCGCTCTGCCCTGCGCGGCAGCCTGCAGTGCCCCATCCCGAACGGCAATCTTGCCTCGCAGCACCGTGTGTACCGGCCAGCCTTTCAATAGCCGGCCCTCATACGGGCTCCAACCGCACTTGCTCGCGATCCACTCCCGCTTCAACACCTCGCTTCGCTTGAGATCCACGATCGCGAAATCGGCATCATAGCCACGGGCAATACGCCCCTTGCGCGCGATCCCGAAAATGCGCGCGGGCCCGGCACTGGTCAGGTCCACCAGCCGGTCGAGCGTCAAACGCCCGTTCAATACGTGCGTGAGCATCACGGGCAGCAGCGTCTGCACGCCAGTCATGCCCGACGGGCTTTGCGGATACGGCTGCGCTTTCTCATCCAGGGTGTGCGGCGCGTGGTCACTGCCCAACACGTCCACTGTGCCATCGAAAACCCCTTCCCAAAGCGCTTCCTGATGCTCTTTGGCGCGAATCGGCGGGTTCATCTGCGCCAGCGTGCCCAGCCGTTCGTAGCAATCCGGAGCATCGAAGCTGAGGTGCTGGGGCGTCACTTCCACTGTCGCCAAATGCTTCCACTCCCCGAGGAGCGCGATCTCTTCCCGCGTGGTGACGTGCAGCACATGCACGCGCCGACCCGTCTTCTCCGCAAGGGAGAGCAGGCGCTGCGTGGCCATGACGGCGCTCAGGTCATCCCGCCAATCCGGATGAAACTTTGGATGCCCGCCCTCCGTGGCGATCCGCTTCCGCTCGCGCATCCGCGCCTCATCCTCGCAGTGGACGGAAACCCGCCGGCTACCGTGCCGGAGCACCTTCTCCAGATCGGCATCGCCCTCGACGAGCAGGTCGCCCGTCGAGCTTCCCATGAAGATCTTCACGCCCGCGCAGCCCGGAAATCGTTCCCACTCCGCGAGCTCGCCTGCGTTTTCAGACGAGGCTCCCATGAAGAACGCATAGTCGCACCACGCCCGGCCTTGCGCTCGCCGCAACTTATCGGAGAGCGCTTCGGGCGACGTGGTCGCGGGCTTTGTATTCGGCATCTCGAAGATCGCCGTGACGCCGCCGAGAATCGCGGAGCGCGTGCCGCTCTCGAGGTCTTCCTTGTGCTCCAAACCAGGCTCACGAAAATGCACCTGGGTATCGATCACGCCGGGCAGCACCAGCAGCCCGCTCGCGTCCAACCGTTCCGCCGCGCCAGTCGAGGCAAGCGCTCCCAGTTTTTCGATGCGTCCCTGGCGAATGCCGATATCCAGCGGTTGAATGCCGCCCGGCGTGAAAACTTCCCCGCCTTCGATGATCAAGTCGTAAGCCTGCATGCACTCTTTACTCTATCGAGAGCGGCGGCCTTACGTAACTCTTGCACGAGGCCTCACCGGCTACCAGACAAAGACTCTCACCGTCGCGGGAGAGCCGTCCCGGCCCGTCTGCGCGCGCTCATGGTCGAAGACTTCCATCGATTGGTCCGTGGGCAGCTCGTCATACGGATTCTTCCAGCCCTTCGTCTGCCACTGCGCCACTTTCTGATCGAGGTGGACCGGGTGGAAGCGCAGCAGTACCTCTTCGGCGCGCGCCACTTCCGGATTCTCCGACGTCACGGCAACCAGCGAGCTGCCGCGCCGCACCGCCTCCTCGTACGCTCCGATCTCCGGCTTCACCATCCCACTGATGCCGAGAATGTCCGTCGAAAGCGGCTTCGATACCTCGAAATCCGCCGGGTTCACCACCCGGACTTCCCCATCCGTGAACCGGGCCGCATGCAGCGCGAGCGCGGCTTCGTGCGCGGTCTCCGCATTGTCGTAAAGCGCCACCAACGTTTGTCCCATCGATCCTCTCCTTCTATTGCTCCCGTAATGGGAGCGATCGGGACGCAGGTTCGTTTCAGCCGCGCGGCCCGCCTGGAATAGCGAGGGGCGCCAGGCTTCCCCGGATGGCGGCAATGTTCCATGCCGCCATCCGCAAAAGCACAGCGCCCCTCTTCGCGCCGCTACGTTCCCAAGCCTGCTACCAGAGCAGCTTCAACCCAAGCTGAACCACCCTTCCACCGGCGGCGCCCGTAATCTGCCCATAACGAGGATTCGCGAGTTCCCCGACCGGATTGCTGAAGTTCGCATGATTAAACAGATTGGTGAACTCCCCACGCAGTTGGAAGCGCATGGTCTCCGTCAGATTGATGTCCTTCAGCAAAGCCGTGTCCACCGTCACCAAACCCGGTCCGGAGAACATGTTCCTCGCCGCGGTGCCGTAACGCCCCAATGCCGGTAGAACAAACGCCGACGTGTTGAAGAATTCCGCGAGCATATCGTCCTTGGACGCGTGGCTCCGAATGAAATCGCCTACGATATCCGGGTGATACTCGCTCTCGCAGGTGGTGCCATCGAGCGCCGTGTTCTGGTTCGTGGTCACCGGCACCGGGGTTCCGGATTGCAAGGTAGCGATTCCCGAAATGCTCCAGCCGCCGAACACCCTCCCCAGCAGACCCTTGCCATCCTTGTAGACGGGCGGCGTGTAGATGAAAAGTTCACAATTATTTCTGGTTCATCGGTCCAATCGAGCCGCTCCTGCCGCTTTGCCTCGCGACGCTCCGCCCTTCTCCTCTCCCGCGTTTTTCCGTAAAATATCTCCCATCCGTTTGTCGATCTGGGATCTTGGCATTCGGCCATCGTTCAGGGGGGGAGATCCATGTCTACGAAAGGCAATGGCAATCGAGTACGCGTGCTTGTGGGCACCCGCAAAGGGGCGTTTATCCTCGAATCGGACGGCAAGCGCCGAGATTGGAATGTCGCCGGACCGTTCTTCGGCGGCTGGGAGATGTATCACGTCAAGGGGTCTCCCGTGAATCCGGACCGGATCTACGCTTCTCAAACTTCAGGGTGGTTCGGGCAGGTGATCCAGCGCTCGGACGATGGCGGCAAGACCTGGGAAGCCGTGGGCAATGAATTCGCCTACGACGGAGTCCCCGGCACGCACCAGTGGTACGACGGCACTGCCCATCCGTGGGAGTTCAAACGGGTCTGGCACCTGGAGCCTTCTCTCACCGAAGTGGACACGGTCTATGCCGGTGTTGAGGATGCGGCTATGTTCAAGTCCGTGGACGGCGGCAAGACCTGGGCGGAATTGAGCGGTCTGCGCGAGCACGGGACCGGCTCGCAATGGCAGCCCGGCGCGGGCGGAATGGGTCTGCACACGATCCTGCTTGACCGTTCCAACCCAGGCCGCATGTTCATCGCGATCTCCGCCGCCGGGGCCTTCCGCACGGAAGACGGTGGAGCAAGCTGGCAGGCCATCAACAAGGGCTTGCTCTCCCAATACATCCCGGACCCCGATGCCGAAGTGGGCCACTGCGTCCATCGAATCGCCATGCACCACGCCCGGCCGCAAACGCTCTTCATGCAGAAACACTGGGATGTCATGCGCTCCGATGACGGCGGCAGCCAGTGGAGAGAGGTGAGCGGAAACCTGCCCACGGATTTCGGCTTTGTCATTGACGTTCACGCTCACGAGCCGGAGACGATCTACGTCGTCCCCATCAAGAGCGATTCGGAACACTACCCGCCCGACGGTAAACTGCGCGTTTACCGCAGCCGCACCGGCGGCGGCGAGTGGGAAGCTCTCACTGCCGGGCTTCCCCAGGAGCACTGTTACGTGAACGTCCTGCGGGAGGCCATGGCCGTCGATTCGCTCGACCGCTGCGGCATCTACTTCGGCACCACCGGCGGACAGGTCTACGCCTCGGCGGACGCCGGCGATACCTGGCTGGCCATCGCAAGAGACTTGCCTGCGGTGCTCTCCGTGGAAGTGCAGACGCTGCCATGATCCGCGTCGTGATTCCCATGCACCTGCGTACACTGGCCAAGGTCGATGGAGAGCTTCTGCTGGATGTATCCGCGCCCGTCACAGCCGAGCGCGTGATCGACGTATTGGAAGCGGACTATCCGGTGCTGCGGGGCGCCATCCGCGAACATGCCAGCCGCAAGCGCCGCCCTTGGCTGCGCTACTTCGCCTGCGAGGAGGATCTTTCGCATCTGCCACCGGAGCAGCCGCTTCCCGAGGCCGTCGCCCAAGGGAGGGAGCCCTTCTTCGTCGTGGGCGCGATCGCCGGCGGTTGAGCGTCCGGCCCGCCAGGTTGAAGCGGGGTAGTACGCGCGGCGGAACCGGGCTAGCGCTCCGTCAGCCTTTCGGCGGGGCCTTGCCCTCTTTCTCGAGTGCGCTCACCACGCGCGCAAGGTCGTCCTCGAGCTTTGAGAGATACTCGCGCATTTCGGGCTGCTCGATGCTGCCTTCCTTCGCGCCCTTCTCCAGGCCGGCGGCATACTGCTGCAACTTGGTGGCCCCAATGTAGCCGCTCGAACCCTTGATCGTATGCGCTTCGTGATAGACCGCGGGAAGATCTTTCTTCTCGACGCATTCCGCGATCGTCCGCAAGCGATTCCGGATATCGTCGAGCGCGGGCCAAATCATGTGGCTGTAAATGTCTACGTCGGAGCCCTCGGTGAGTTGCTCGAAGGTCGCGATCACCTTGGGATCGAGCGCGGGTTCCTCCACGGGCGTCGCCTCCACGTCCACGGCATCTTGCGGCGTCAGCGGAAGATCCACACAGTATCGCTCCAACACATCCTTCAAGCTGCGCGCCTGCAGCGGGAGCATGAGAAACTCGTCCACGCCCGCATCCCGCATGGTCTGCTCCACCTTGTCCGACAGGATCTTCACGAGCGCTACCACTGCCGTGCGGTGCAGCTTTCCGGATTCCTGCTTGCGTAACCGCCGCAGGAACGCGATCGCGTCGAAGCGCGGATTCTCCACATCAAGCAGCAGCACGGAATAGCGGCGGGAGAGCATCAGGCTCTCGCAATAATCCTCCGTACTCGCGATCTCTCCACGATAGCCTAGGCTCGACATCAGATAGATTGTGAGCCGCTGATGCACCCAATCGGTTTGCGAAATCAGGATCCGTCCCTTCGCTCCGCTGTCGGATTCCGGAGCCACTCGATCCGCCTGAAACGCTTCCAGACTTTCGTCCAGCGGAAGATTCGGCGTGTACTCGCGGATTGCCTTGAGCACCACGTCCTGCACCTTGGAAGACCGTAGCGGTTTGCTGAGCAGGGCGGATACCATCAGATCCTTGAGCGAAGCACGATAGGCGCTGCGCCGGTACGGAGTCACCAGAATCAAGCGGACTTCCACGTTGGAGGTCAGGCGGTTGAGGCTGGCCACCGTGCCTTCGGGCCCCCCGGCAAGCGCCTCCGCCTCCGCGATCAGGACGCGCACGGCCGGGCCGTTGGCGGGCTTTCGCAGGAGCGCCCTCACCGCCTCGCTGGCGTCGTGCGGCGTCTGCACCGCCATTCCCCAGGACCCCAATTGCCGGCTGAGCGCCTCGCGCAGGTGCGCGTTCGTGCAGTACACGAAAATCGGCCGGTCGATCAGCTTGCTTACGTCCTCCCGCGGCTGCGGATCCGGCGGCAATCCGAATTCGGCGGTGAACCAGAACGTAGCGCCTTCCCCCGGCGTGGAATCCACCCCGATATCGCCCCCCATCAGGGCCGCCAACTCCTGGCAGATCGCCAATCCCAGCCCCGTCCCGCCGAACTTTCGGCTGTTTGACGCATCCACCTGGTAGAACGGCTTGAAGATGTGCGGCTGACGGTCTTCCTGCACGCCCATGCCCGTGTCGGAAACTTCGAAATGCAGCTTGCCTCTCCGCCCTTCCACCTCGATGGCGGCTACGAAAAGCTGGATGCGCCCCTCGTGCGTGAACTTGAGCGCGTTGTTCAACAGGTGGTTCAGAATCTGTCGCAGCCGCTGGGGATCTCCCACCACGTTGCTGGGCACTTCCGCATCAATGTGGCAGAGGATCTCGACATTCTTCACCTCGCCCCGTTCCGCAAACGATTCGATGATGTCATCGAGCAGTTGGTAGAGATTGAAGCGCTCAATCTCGAGCTCCAGCTTCCTGCTTTCGATCTTCGAATAATCGAGGATCTCGGTGAGCACTTCCATCAGAGAGACCCCGGAATTCCGCGCGATTTCCGCGTATTCACGTTGGTCCTTGCCCAGTTCGCTTTCAAGCAGCAGCCCCAGCATGCCCACGATGCCATTCATCGGCGTGCGGATCTCGTGGCTCATATTCGCCAGAAACTGGCTCTTGGCCTCGATCGCGTGGACCGCTTCGTCCCGCGCCACCATCAGTTGCTGGGCCAGATGGGTGAGCGAGTTCGCCTGCTTCTCCGCCTGTTCCCGCGCTTCCTGCAAACTGCTGATGTAGTGCTCCCGGTCGTCCTTGAGAATCTTGCGGGCAGTAACGTCCGTGAGGCTACCGTAAATCACCGGGACTTCTCCCGGCGACGCCGCGGCGTCCCGCCGGGCGTAAAATTCGCACCAGTTCACCCCGCCGTTGCGCCGCAGGATTCGCAGATCCTGCCGCATCGAGCGCTTCTCGCCCACAACGATCTTCTCGAAATCTTCCACGAAAGCGGGAATGTCGTCCTGGTCAATAAACTCGACCAGAGACTTGCGCATGCTGTCAGCGACCGAGAATCCCGCGAGGTCTTCCCAGGCGTCGTTCAGATAGTGAAAATGCCCTGTCTCGTCCAGTTCGAAAACCACATCCTTCAAGCTGCCGAGCATGCGGTGCAGCCGGTCGTCGAGCGGCTTTCGCTCATCGGGCTCTTCCTGAATTTCCCGAATCCGGAACGCATGGAGCGCCGGCCGCGCATCCGCGACGCTACCCTCGAAGGAAAGAAGCACCGGCACCGGGGAGCCGTTCGGGGCAACCATTTCCGCGATGTAGTCGGTCTGAGGCCCCACCCGCTCCGGCGCGGTGGTGAGGTATTGGTGCAGGTCATGCCGCTGCGGAAGCACGACAAAATCGATCAGAGAGCGGCCGTGGATGAGACCCTTCTCACTCCCCAGCAAACCTTCCGCGCCCGAACTGACATGGCAGATCACCCCGCGAGAATCGACAAGACAAGTCGCGTCCGCCAAGGCGCGATTCCGCCTGCGGGTCAGGGAGATCGTGTCCGATCCTCCGGAACCCCTCGGATCGAAGCTCACTTTGGGCAGTGACGACGCCACTCGTGTTCCGCTCCTCGGCGAATACTGGAATGCCTGCGGCTCAATCCTATTCCTGGACGGGGATATACCACCCCAACAGCCACCATCTTTATTGTTCCCTAGAATGGCTAACCCGATATAGAAAAAGAAAGGCGAAGTGGACGGGCGCCCACTTCGCCTTTCGCTTCAGTTTCGCCTAAAATCTGCGTGCGTACTATTGGGACTCTACGTAGGACTCCGCTTCGAGGACCGTGGCCAGCCCGTGCAGGGTAGACGCAATCCGCACCGCGGTCAGCACGGCTTCTTCCGTCAGGCCCTTCTCGCGCACCACGCGCTCATGGCTGTCCACGCACACGCCGCAGCCGTTGATCGCCGAGACCGCCAGGCACCACAGCTCGAAATCCACCGGATCCGCCCCATGCGTGCGGATGACGTTCATCCGCAGCCGCGAGGGCAATTCCTTGTACTTCGCGTTGGAACTCAGATGGCCGAAACGGTAGTAGATGTTGTTCATCCCCATCATTGCGGCGGCGGCTTTGGCGGCTTCGAGCGATGCCGCACTCAGGTGCTTCGCGGCTTCCGGCAGCAGTTCTTCGATCAGCAGGCCGTTCCGGCATGCCATCGCACACGCTGCCACCGTCCCCCACATCTGGGTTTCATTCAGCTCGGTCTGGCGGAATAGGCTCGTGAGATTGAGGCGAAGGTCCTTGGCATACTCCGGGACCATCTCCACTAGGGTTTCAACCGGCATGGTGACCTCGCTTAGAGGCACCCACGAAGGCTAGCCAACGTGGATGGTCTCCTCTCCCTTCTGCCAGTTACAGGGGCAAAGCTCGTCCGTTTGCAGGGCATCGAGGACGCGCAGCACTTCCTCCGGATTGCGGCCCACAGAGAGATCCGTCACCATCACGAAGCGCACAATGCCTTCGGGATCGACGATGTAGGTGGCCCGCTGGGCCACGCCCGCGTTGGGGTCGAGAATCCCAAGCGCCGTCGTGAGCTCCCGCTTGGTATCGGCCAGCATCGGGATCGGCAGATTCTTCAGTTCATCGTGGTGCGTTCTCCACGCATGGTGTACGTAGTGGCTGTCCGTGCTTGCGCCCAGCAGTTGCGCGTCCCGGTCGGCGAACTCGCCATTAAGCTTGCCGAAGGCTGCGATTTCCGTGGGGCAAACGAACGTAAAATCCATCGGCCAGAAAAAGATCACCTGCCACTTACCGGCAAAATCGGTGTTGCTGATGGTCTTGAACTCTTTCCCTCGTTCGAGGCTTACACAGGCCTCCAGGGAATATCCGGGAAAGGAACTTCCTACTCCAATCATGTATTCAGATCTCCTTAAGAATGGTCAGAGCG
>JADYZL010000358.1 GCA_020853155.1 Bryobacterales bacterium | reverse complement strand
TCATGGAGCCAGTGCGTCCATTGCTGGCTGCCCACGTTCACAAAGCCGAACTTCAGGCCCGCCACGCCCCAGTTCTTATAGAGTGGCAGGAGTTCGTCCAGTTGCCTTTCGAGGTGGCGGCGGTTGACGTAAAGGATAACGCCCACGCCCTTCGATTTCGCATAATCGATCACCTCCTGAAGCTTAAGGCCGCTCCAATTCGGGATCTTCCGGGTCCGGTCCGGGTCCGGCGTGACGGTGCGCGCATCCTGAGCGTCGTCGTATTCGTGGCCATACCAGCCGGCGTCGTACTCAATGAATTGGATCTTGTGCCGGGCGGCGAAATCCACGAGCGCCTTGCCGCCCTTGGTGGAAAGCGTAACCTCGCGCATCACCTTGCCCGGCCGGATCCAGGAAGTGTCCACAATTTTCGAGGCTTCGTTCAGGTTAAGCAGCAGGTAATTGTGCTCCAGCAACTGCCCAGCCGTGCTTCCGAGGAGCAGGACGCGCCAAGGCATGGCGGAAGGCACCGGGATCTCCGCCGGGCCATCGAGCGCCGCCCGGATGCGCGGGCTGCCATCAGCCGCGGCCGCAGTGGGGGAGAACTTCATCCGGGCAAAATCGTCGAGGCCAGCCTCGGCGAGCGCCCCGAAACTGCCGCCGGGGAATTCGAGCGTCAGCGGCCGTTCGCACCCTTCTTCGATGGCTCCCACGGGGACGCGCTTGTACCCGGCCTGTGCCTTAGGGGTGCTCCACGCGGCCGTGCCATTTGGGAATGCGTACGTAGTGGTTTCCGCCTCCACGCGGACGGTGTTCGTCACGCCGCCCTGGGGGAACTGCAACCGCCAGGCAAAGCCTTCGTCGTAGGCTCTCACTTCGATCTCAAGGATGGGCAGCGCGCCGCGGCGGGGCGCCAATTGCACCAGCATGCCGCGAAACGAATCCGGATAGCGGCCGCGCTCCCCGTATAGCGGCTCCCACTCGCCATTCTTGGCGAATCGCGACATGCGGCGCACGCGCAGTTCCGCCGCCGGGGGCAGGGAAGGCGTGGCAATGCCGGGGTCGATCCGCACGAGCCGCGCGCCCTGGGGCGTGAGCACCTCCAGTTGCGGAAGCCCCATGCGGCTCGGTCCGACGGGCCAACTGAGGTGGACTGTGTAGCTTCGGTTAGGCGGAAACACGGGTTCAACCATCGCGGGCGCGGGGGTGTCCGCCGCAGGTTGGGCCAGAGCCGCGCCGGCAAAACACACCCCGATCAGAACCCACGCGATTCCTCGAGAGAATCGCAGCCGTCGGCTATTGGCCCATCGGGCTCCGCAAAGGGTTTCCATTGTCCTAGGCTAGCGCGAAGCCTCCCGCGGCTGCGCCCCTTCTTCGTGGCGTCTTCCCGCAGGGACGCCCTTCTCCGCAGCGAAAGCCCGGCTAGAACGTATAGTTGGCTTCAAGGAACCCGAACGAGCCGTTCTTGCCGCTGGGATAGATGTTTCGCATCACGCTCTTGCCGTTGGCGTAGCCGTAATACGCCTCAATGCTGAACTGCTTGTGGAGCGTGATCACAGCGCCGATATCCGCCAGTGTGGCCAAGCCGCGCGCGCCGCCGCTGGCGCGCCCGGCGTAGCCGAACGTCCAGGGTTGGAAGACGCCGCCACCCGAGTACCACAGGTCGCCTCGAGAGGTCAGCCGCAATGCGTGAATCTCACTCACTACGCTCAAGCGGGCGTGTGGACGCAGCGTCAGGATTGCGTAACGATCCTCGTTGTTCACCATGTCGTAGAAGGGGAACTTTGCATAGGGGCGCGGCGTGGGCATCAACTGAAAAAAGGTGTTGTGCGCGCCGTCCGCGGGGTTATCGTCTCCGGTTGTACGGGAGTATCCGGCCCGCAGCCACGGTTTCAACGCGGGAATGCCTTTCGGCTGAAATCCGGCTTCGAGGACGGCCGCGCCCGCGCGGTGGTCCAATGTGCCCCAGGACCCTGTCTGCCCCACTCCCCAGGCGAGAACGTCGAGTGTGCCCGCGGGGGTCTCCGCAACATGGACAAAATGTCCGCCGACCGTGGCGATGTTGATGTGGTCTGTATCCGCCTGCCGTGCCGCCAGCGGGCGGTTGTCCGTTTTCAGCACATCCCGGAAATCATTGTAGAAGACACTGAATACACGCACTTCCGAGGCGCTCGTCTTTCCCGTAAACGCGTGGGAATAGGCTCCATAGGCGAATGCGGTGCGGTTCCAGCCCCAGCCATCCACCTGGAACACGCCACGGGTGGGTGTAGCCCCGATCACGGTTACGTTGCTTGTTTTGCCGTTCCAGCTATAGTGCGCGCCGTCGAAACTGCGCCCCACGTGGCTCCAGCCAAACGTGCCGAGGATGCGCTGGTTGACGCGCGTGCGTTTCAGCGCGGCCAGCGTGGCGTTCTTTGGAGTGAGCTCCGTGCCGTCGATAAACTCGAAGCGGCCGATCTTGACGCCGTGCCCGCCACCTGCGCCCAAATGGTGAAACTCGAGATACGCCTGCTTGGGGAAGACCATCGCCGCGTTCCGGGTCCGGTCATTCGCCGCATAGTAGGAGGCGCCCAGCCCCAGTTGGCCCTGCGCGCCGGAGATCTGTGCATCCTCCGGCAGGCCGAGCAGAATCGGGGCCGCCAGTTCCACTTTCCAGTTCGCATGCTTGCCCGTCTGGGCGAAGCTCAGCTTTACGAGACTGCCCGAGTAAGCATAGGAACTCAGGTCTGTCCCGCCGAACCAATCCCACATTTCCAAGCGAGAGCGGATGCCGCCATGAATTTCAATGGGGGAGGGCTTGGCCGGCGTGGAGGCCGTGGGCGCGCCCGCCGGGCGGGGTGAGGACGCCTGCGCGCCCGCCTTCGGCCACGGGCAAACCGGAAGAAACATGCAGATCGCCAGCGCGACCGAGCGTACCGGAAAGATGAAGTCCATTTGTGCTAGCATTCGCTCTGATTGCTCCCTTCGGCGCATTCCCATCCGGAAATGAGTTGGATTCGGGAAAAGACGCCTTTTCGTGCCTCCAACAGGCGAAATCGGGGTGGAAAAGATGCACATCCGAACCGCCGTGGCGTAGAATCTAGTAGAGTATCAGAGTAGAGAAGCTGAATTTCTGAAATTGAGAAAACTTAACGCAAACAGGCGGCGGCAATGAACGAGCGGAATACGGAACAACCACAACGGGCCGGCGAAGCCCAAAGGGGCATCCTCGGTGCATCCATGCTCTGGATGTTCCTCTCGCTGGCCGTGGGGTTGTCGATCGGTCTCGGTGTGTTCACGTTTGTTTACGCGCAGGGGGCGTCCTATATGACGAACGATCCCGCGGCCTGCGCCAACTGTCACGTGATGAATGAGCAGTATTCGGCCTGGATGAAAGGGAGCCACGCGAGCGTGGCGGTTTGCAACGATTGCCACACCCCGGCCGGTTTCGTTCCGAAGTATTGGACGAAAGCGCAGAACGGTTTTTTCCATTCGCTGGCGTTCACCACCGGATGGTTTCCCGACAACATTC
>JADYZL010000357.1 GCA_020853155.1 Bryobacterales bacterium | reverse complement strand
GTGCGGGCGCGGCGACGGTGTACCGGCTTGTGCCGCAGGCGCAGGCGCAAGCGCGCAAGTTTGGGCCGAACGATACGATTCGGATCGGGCATATCGGCGTCGGGGTGCAAGGCTCCGGGCTGGTGGATGAGTTCAAGCAGATCCCCGGCGTAAAGATTGTGATGGCGGCGGACCTCTATGACGGCTATCTGCTGCACGCGAAAGAAGCCATCAACGGCGCGATCGACACCACGAAGGATTACCGTGCCGTGCTCGACCGCAAGGACATCGACGCGGTGGTGATTGCCACGCCGGACCACTTGCATTCCCGGATGGTGCTCGATGCGCTGGCCGCAGGGAAGCACGTCTACATTGAGAAGCCGCTCACGTGGGCGTTGAGCGAGGGCAACGACATTATCCGGGCAGAGAAGAACAGCGGCAAGCTCCTTCAGGTGGGAAGCCAGGCGAAGAGTTCCACGCTTACGGCGAAGGCCAAGCAACTGATTAAGGACGGCACTCTCGGCAAGGTGACGATGGTCCGCATGTCGAACAACCGGAACTCGGCCGAGGGAGCGTGGCGTTACCCAATTCCACCGGATGCCTCGACCACCACGGTGGACTGGCCGCGCTTCCTTGGCCACTATCCCGGAAAGCCGTTCGACCCGGAAGTCTTCTTCCGGTGGCGCTGCTGGTGGGAATACTCCGGCGGCGTGGCGACGGACTTGTTTGTCCACCTCCTGACCCACATGAACGAAGTGATGGATGCGCCGGCTCCGAAATCCGTGGTTTCGCAAGGCGGCCTCTATCGCTGGCGCGACGGGCGGACGGTTCCCGACGTGATGAACTCGATTTTCGAGTACGAAGAAGGCTTCGTCATTGACATGTACGTCAATCTCAACTGCAGCCGGTCGGGCGAACCCCCGACGATCATGGGCGACAAAGCCACGATGGTGTTTGACCGGGGCAAGCTGGTGGTGGTTCCCGCGCCTGCGCCGGAGGAGGCGCAGCGGTATGGCAGCCGCGCGTGGCCCAAGGCCATGCGGGACGAATACCTGCGCGCGCACGGCGCGAAGGTGGGAGCTTCCGGGGAGCAGTTCCCGGATCGGGCGCTTCCGAAGGATCAGGTAGTGGATGTAGCGGAAGGCCCCTCGCACACGGAGCATTTCATTCTCTCGCTTCGCAACGGCAAGCCGAGCGTGGAAGACGCGACCGCGGGGCACCTGGCGGCAGCAGGGGCGCATCTCGCAAACATCGCGTTCCGGGAAGATTGCAAGGTCAGTTGGGACCGCATCTCGGGCGCGGTCACGCGTTCCTGATCGATCGATGGAATCAGGCGGCGGGAAGAGTCTCCGGCAGGGCCACGGAGACTTCCGCCGCCTTCTTGCTTTCGAGCATGCCAGCCACTGCCGGATCAAACGGGGCGCTTCCGAAGTTGGCCACGCAGAGAATATCGGCAGGCAGACACGCGCCGCGGAAACCCGCCTTGCCAAAACAGGTTCCTGCGCTGACCTGGGTATTGCGCAGGTCCGTGCGGTTGAGTTTCGCGCCGCGGAAGTTCACATCCCGCAGATCCGCGCCGTACAGATTGCAGAGGTTGAGTGTCGCTTTTTCGAAGTCCGCGCCTCGAAGGCAACAGTGGCTGAGGTCGGCTCCGGTAAGGTCCAACTGATAGAACGAATCCCCCTCCAGGCTGGGCCGTGGTTCGCCGCAGGTTTGGCGCCAGTGGTTCCATTCGGTGGGGCCCGCGAGCAGGATCTTGCCGATCGCGGTGTTCGCGGCGTAAACGCCTTGGCTGGCGTCGACTTTTTGTTTGCACGCGTCATTGATGCGCACCAGGGCGCGCAGCACATTTCCGCGCAGATAGGTGTCCCCGGAGCGGAGCAACTCCCGCAATGGCCCGACGAACTCCTTCAATGCCAAATGCCCCATGGCCCACACGGCGGCCCGCTGCATGGGAGGATTCGGCTGCATGGCCAGTTCGGCGATTCGGGGAGCGGCATGCTCATCTCCCGCCCTGCAAAGGCCGATGAGCGCATTCAGCGCGATTCGGGGCACCGGGCTCTCCACATGCTCACGGAGCAATTGTTGAACCGGGGCGGAGTGGGATTGTGACCAAAGGCCTTCGATGACGTTGGCGCGGACGCGATTGTCCGGGTCTGTGAGGAGTGAGGCGGCGGTCTCCGCGCTCTTTGTGATCTTAAGCAGGGATTCGGCAACCCGGGAGCGAATCTTCGGGTTCGGGCTGCGCAGAAAGCGCACCAGCAAGGAGTTCGACCGTCCGACACCATCAAGCTCGACGATCAAATCGAGAACCAGGAACAAGCCATCCGGCAGGATTCCTTCTTTCACCGGGGGGAGATAGCTCTCCAGCAGCGCGTTCTCCAGGCCCGGTTTCCCATCAGTGAACCGGCGAACCAGCAACTTCCCTTCTTCGAACGTCAGCCCCTCGCGTTCCTCGAAAAGCGGCAACAGGCAACGATCCTCAATGGCCATTGCGGATACAGAACGGGCGGCTGCGCTACCAGCGGGGAGACCGGGCAGCTTGCGGAATGCGACACCGAAGAAGAGGGAAGGATTCCCGGCACAGATCGAAGCCAGCCTGCACCGGGCGGTCTTCGGGTCGGCCTCAAAGGACTGCAGGAGCAGCTCGATCTCTGCCGCGAGTTCCACAGTCTCGATCTGTTCCGAGTTGGACATCTGCATTACCGCCGGGTTTCGCACGCGGCTACGCCGCGACGCGCAGGAACACGTATGGGCACGGCCTTTCTACGCAGTGCCGTCGAGCCCCGGTCCTTGAGGCTTCTCATCGCCAAATGGAAAAGAAGCTTTAGCTGCGAGTGAGGAATCGAACCTTGCGAGCGTACGCGCAACGCTAGGGAATCAGCGGGCTTTCGGCCGTGGCCAATTCCGCGCCGTAGTTCTCATGGACGGACATCGATTGATCCGAGTAGAACGTGCGGCTGCCGGTGGTGCCGAACTGGGTGGGCTCGGCGGAAACGGAGTAGCCCGTTTCGGTCTTGGCGACCTGAAATTTATAGCCGCCCTTATCGCCGTCGGCCAGATCGGCGGGCAACAGGTCCGCTCCGTCGGGGCTGGGTGCGCCTGATGGGGAGGGGCCCAGTTTCTCTAACGTGTCCGCGTACTTGCCGAACTGGGAAAAATATCCGGCCTGCGCGGTGTGGATGGTCTTGATGTGGCTGATGGCGGCCATCTCCTGGGCCGACATCCGCATTCTGCCAAGGCGCGGAAGGGCGATGGTAACGATGATGAGGATGATCGCGATGACGATCAGCAATTCGATCAACGAGAAGCCGCGCCGGCGGCGATTCCGATTGACGCGGTTCGCGTAACGGTGAGATTCCTGCACCTGAGATACTCCTTCATCACAGCGCCCTGCTCCCTCGAAGCCGGGAGTGCGACGCCCCATTCACCATAGAGTATGACGCAGCGAGGCGGACACGCGTTCAAATCAAAATCGCCGTTCAGGACGCCCGCAAGCTCAGGCAGTGAGGCGCAGGACGAAATTCTCCATCACGATGCGATCGTCCGGACGGGCATCGCGCAGCGCGCGATCCGCATACGCGATGAGGCGCAGCGCCCGCCGGAGGCGCTGGGGCGTGAAGCGGCCGGCGGTATCGACGATCTGATCTGCCCTGGATCGCCACATCGCCACCCCAATTTTCTGGCAATGGTTCTGGATCTGCTGGGCCGTGCGCAGATTCAATTCCCGCGCAGCCAGCGCCATGCGGAACTGGCCCGAGAGAAACGTGAGCGCCAGGGGAAGGTATTCATTCTGGCGGATGAGCGTATCGAGAAACCCCAGCGCCTCCGTGCGATTGCCCTCTCCGATGGCGGCGACCAGGCGGAAAATCGTGGTCGCCTTGGCATCGGTCACGAGCGCGTCGATGTGCGCGGGCGTTACCGTGCCGTTGGGACCAAGGAAGAGGGCCAGCTTTTCGATTTCACCCGCGATGCGCGAGGCGTCCGCGCTGAGCGTCTCCACCAGTAATTCCACCTCCGGCGCCGCAATGCGAAGGCTTCGCGCGGCGGCCAGTTCGCGAACAAGCGCCTGCGCGGCGGCATCGGTGAAGCGAGGGAACTCCACAACCCAAGGCACGCCCGAATAGAATTTCCGGATGCGGTCCACCTTGGCTTTGTCGTCGTTATCAAATTCGTAACGGCCCGATTCGAGCAGGACCGTGGCGCCGCTCGTGGGACGCT
>JADYZL010000356.1 GCA_020853155.1 Bryobacterales bacterium | reverse complement strand
GGGGCGTGCGCCCGCGCGGCCGCTGCGCAAGTTTGTTCTCCACGGGAAGCCACCGGGATGCGTCTCTTCCTTCGTAGAGGGTCTGCGCCCCTTCCGTAGCCGTAGTTTAGCACGCGGATAACCCGGTGGATGTCGCTCTTCCCATGATTAACAAACTCAGAATCAAGCACTTAGCGTGCTACACATCCCTCCTCGCCGTGCTTGTGGGCGCCGCGCTCCCCAGCCTTGCCCGCACCCGCAAGGGCGACAAGCTCTTCACCCAGGCGAGGGCCGCCGAAACCACCAGGGATTACCTCAAGGCCTACGATCTCTACCAGCAGGCCCTCAACGAAGACCCCGGCGACACCCGCTACCAGCTTGCCTATGAGCGCACCCGCTTCCGCGCCGCGCAGGAGCATCTGAAGCAAGGCCAGCAACTCCGCCGCGAACACAAGTTCCCCGAAGCCGCAGCCGCCCTCGAAAAGGCCGTGCTCGTTGACCCGTCACTCGATATCGCCCGCCAGGAGCTCGAAGAAGTCCGCGAGTTGATCCGCAAGGACGAGGAACGGAAGGCCGCGCCCGGTGAAGCGGCCGCCGCCCCGGTGAAGACCGAAGAGGAACTGGCCGAGGAGCGCCGCAGGCAGGTGCTCGAATCCCTCCAGGCCCCGCCCGAACTAAAGCCGATCTCCCGCAAGCCCATCAATCTGGTCATCAACAACCAAACACCCAAAGTCATCTTTGAAACGGTCGGCAAGCTGGCCGGTGTGAACGTGTTGTTCGACCCCCAGTTCCTCCAGCAGGCGGGCAATACCCGCCGCGACATCCAGTTGGTCAATTCCTCCCTCGAACAGGCCCTCGATTACATTGCCCTCCTCACGAAAACCTTCTGGAAGCCCGTCACCGGCAACGCCATCTTCGTCACCCAGGACGATCCCAACAAGCGGCGCGAATACGCCGATTGGGTCGTCAAGGTCTTCTATCTCCGCAACGTGAACGGCGCGCAGGAACTTACCGAGATCGCGAACAATATCCGCCAGGTCACCAACGCGCGATTCCTCTTTCCCGTCCCTTCTCAGAACGCCCTTGTCGTCCGCGCGGAGAAAGATCAGGTTCTCCTCATCGAAAAGCTCGTTAACGATCTCGATAAACCGAAGCCGGAAGTCGTCATCGATGTCATGGTCTTCGAAGCCAGCCGCAATAAGACCCGGGATCTCGTTTCCAGTTTCCTCAGCGGCACGACGAATGGCCTCAGCATCCCTTTCAACTTCACGCCCCGCGCCGGGTTGTCGGTGTCCTCGGGCTCCACCACCCCTCCCCCAGCCAATGGATCCACCACGACAACCCCTTCGGCCACCGCCGGCGCCATCCACCTCGGCCAGATCTCGCGCCTCTCGACCAACGATTTCTCCGTCAGCCTGCCCAACGCCGTCTTCAGCGCTCTCATGTCGGATAACACCACCCGCCTCATTCAGTCGCCCCAGTTACGCGCCCTCGACGGACTGGAAGCCACCCTGAAGGTCGGTAGCGAGGTCCCCATCGCGCAAGGCGCCTTCACCTCGGGCATCGGCGGCGGCACGGGCGGCTTGCCCTTCGCCAACACCCAGTTCAACTTCCGGCAGGTGGGCACGGAGGTCGTCGCCACGCCCCGCGTGATGGGCAATGACGAGATTTACCTCAAGCTGCGCATCACCATTTCGAGTGTCCTCGAGCGCATCGACGTGGGCGGCGTGCAGCAGCCCGTCATCGGTAACCGGGAGATCAACCACGAAGTCCGTCTGCGCGCCGGAGAAGTCAACCTCATCGGAGGATTGATGAGCCAGGAAGATACGCGCAACCTTTCGGGAACCGCCGGCCTCGCCAACATCCCCATCCTTGGCCGCCTCTTCAGCGGAGAGTCCGTCATCAAGCGCGATCAGGAAGTCTTCATCGCCCTCGTCCCCCGCATCATCCGCAAATTCCAGATCGAAGAAGAAAACACCCGTGCTGTCGCAGCGGGTACGGATCAGATCATCAAGCTCAATTACGATCCCGCAGCCGGCGAAACACCCGCGGCGAATGCGGCATCCCCCTCGTCCGCGCCGCAAGCGCCAACTTCTCCCACCACAATTCTGCCGGGCGTCCCCGTCGTGGGCGCGCCCACGCAACCAACCTCCCCCGCGCTTCCGCCTCCAACCACGGAGCCCGCTCCCGCGGAGCCGGGTGCAGCCCCGCCGCCACCCTCGCCTGAACCCGGCGCCTCCGCAGCCTCCACGCGTGGCGCCGCCGGCTATTCCCGCGCCGCATCGGGAGTCGAATCCGCCAGCGGGCCCGGCCGCTCCGGCCGGGGCATCGCGAGCGACCGCACCGCTTCCGCGCAGATAGGCGGGCAGGAAGTGGGCCTGCCGGAGATTGCCAAGATGACCGGACAAGCCGCGCCTCCGTCCGCCACGCTGCGGTTCACCCCTCCCGGCCTCGTCGTACAAACGGGCTCTACCTTTACCCTGGTCCTCGATAGCGGGCAGATCCAGGATCTTCACAGCGCCTCGATGCGCGTTGAGTATGACCCCCAAGTGCTCCAACTAAAGGAAATTCGCCAGGGTTCCCTGCTCTCGGCCAGCGGCAAGAACTTCAGCCTTGAGACGAAACCCAATGCCGTCGATGGCATTGCCGCCGTCGCCATCTCTCTTCCCACCGGCGAGCAGGGCGTCACGGCGAACGGCTCCCTCGCGGTGCTCCAATTCGTCGCCGCCGGCGCCGGCAATGCCAGCGTCCGCATCACGGATCTCGTTCTCCGTAACACGAAGCGCGAATCCATTCCCGCAGCGCCTCCGTCTGCCAATATACGGGTGCAGTAGCCGATGGCCGAGGAAATCGCAAACCGCCGTGAACGAAGCCGCCGCCGTCAACGCGGCCTCACGCTCGTCGAGCTCATCGTCGCCTTCACCATCCTCACGCTGCTCACCTCCATGGCTGTCCCCCTCGCGCGCTACCGCGTACAGCGCGAGAAAGAACGGCTCCTGCGGCAACACCTCACCGAGATCCGCACCGCGATTGACCGCTACAAGGACATGGCGGATCAAGGGCTGCTCGGCCGCGTCGATCAGCAGACCTACGGCTATCCCGAATCGCTCGATCAGCTCGTCGAAGGCGTGGAAACCGCCGACAAAACCAAGGTGCGCTTCCTGCGCCGCATCCCGATTGATCCCATGACCCGCTCCAAGGATTGGGGCCTGCGCAGCATGCAGGATGACCCCGGCTCCCTCTCCTGGGGCGGGCAGAACCTCTTCGATGTCTACACAAAGAGCTACGACCGCGCCCCCGATGGCACGCCCTATTCGGAATGGTGATGCCATGCTGAAACGTTTTTCCCGCCGCGGCTTTACCCTCGTCGAACTCCTCATCGTGATGACGATCCTCTCGATCCTCATCTCGATGGCCATCCCCATCTACCAACGCTCCATCCAGCGCGCCAAGGAATCCGTCCTCAAGCAGAATCTCTTCACCCTGCGCACGGTCATCGACGAATACACCTACGACAAGCAGCGTGCGCCCCAGTCCCTGCAGGATCTCGTCGAGAACGGTTACCTCCGCGAAATCCCGGTCGATCCCATCACCGGCTCCCGCACCGATTGGATCATCGTCATGGAAGATGCCGTGGCCTCCGTAGACCAGACCTCCCCCGGCATCTTTGACGTCAAGAGCGCTTCCGGCGACATCAGCCTCGAAGGCACCCCCTATAACGAGTGGTGATGGATATTCCCGTGCCTGCTCGTGCCTCTTTGAGCCGAATTCCGCCCATCGTCCGGACGGAATCCGGTGATGCATGAGTTAATTTTTACGTACTTGATTTGTAATTCGGGAATTTTTTTCCACCCACGATCCCCAATATGGGGGTAGCATTCCCGTGTTGAAACGGCCACAGCAAAAGCGAAAAACAGTGGAACGGAAGAGGTTAGCTGCGTTCACGCGGCATCTGCGGGGATTTCTGCCACTTTGGAACCGGACGTGCTTAATCGAATAGCGGAATAGCTTTTGAATAAAAAAGTACCGCCCGGGCAGAAGTGAGGCTGGGTACGGAAAGCCCGGGCGGGAAGTTGCTAATTAGGCACCTTTCGCTCAGATTGTAACCGAATTGGAGAGCGATGGGGGGAAATTATATCCCTTCATCGCGCCTTTTTGCATTTGTTGCGCGTTTCCGGCTCTCGCCGCCACATCTTCCGTTTCAGAACGAAACGCGCCGTTCCATCCGCTGCGGGTTTTCTCTTCGCCCCCCTAACGCTGCTTCTCCCGTTCGAGCGCGTAAGTCAGCGATGCCGCCGGGACGTCCCATTTCATCGTGGCCTTGTTGCCCAGGAACCCCAGGTCCTTCACTCCCTGCCGGGTCGTGTAATACCCATCGGCGATCATCCGCCGGGCCTGCGTGAAGAATTCGATCCCCGGTCGCAGCTCTGCCGAGTCGTTCTTCCTGAACGCGATCAGGTCGAGCATCGCCGTCTGTTCGCCCGCGGCCGCTTCGAGAAACTTCTTCCCATACCGTGAAAGCATCGCTCCATCCAGCCACAGCAGCCCGCCGGTATAGTCGTTCCCGATCTCCTCCGCCTTGCTGCAGATCAAGTCGATGAACTCGTGCGCTCCCACGTCCGCCGCGCTCGGGCCGCCCTCGTCCGCCGGAATTGTCAATTCCGCCAGCCGCTTCATCGTCGCCATCTCATGAGGCGTGAAGAACTTGGCCGCGTACGCGCCCGTCGCCTTCTTCTCCTCGCTTACGGCGTGGTGCGCATGCTCCTGCGCTTCGAGCGATACCGCCCCCGCCCCCGCCACGGCCGCCACGCCCAGCCCATGGAAAAATCCCCTTCGGGAAACGCTTTCCTCCGCCACACCCTGCCGCTCGTTCGCTTCGTTAGACATTGCCTTTTCTCATCTCCTCGGCCAGGTAATCCGATGCCCGCCACGCCAGGGCGCAGATCGTCAACGTGGGGTTCTTGTCCGGGTTGCTCACAAACCCGGCCGCATCCGCCACGAACAGATTCTTCACGTCGTGCGCCTGGTTGTAGCCATTCAGGGCAGAGGTCTTGGGGTCCTTCCCCATCCGCACCGTGCCCAACTCATGAATAATCGCGCCCGGCACGGAAATTTCCGGCGTCTCGAGGCTCGGCTTGTTCGCCCCCAGCAGCTTCCCGCCCATCCGGTCGAAAATCTCCGCGAAGGTCTGCTGCATGTGCTTCGCCTGCTTCAACTCGTGCTCGCTCCATTGGAAATGGAAGCGCAGCACCGGGATGCCCCACCGGTCTACCACCTTGGGGTCAATGTCGCAAAACGATTTCTCGTTCGGGATCATCTCTCCCCGCCCGCTCAACCCGACGTAGCAGCCATACTCCCGCCGTACCGCCGCCTTCAGGCCCTTGCCGTAGCCCTCCGTCCGCGCGCAGGTCCCATAGCTGCTCCCCACTTGCGGAATGCCGTAGCCCCCGCCGATCTCGACGTGGTAGCCCCGCGGAAAATCCTTCTTCTTGTTGTCGAGGCCCCACCACGGGATATAGAGGTGCCCTCCGCCCATCCCGTCCGAATCGTAGTGCGGCATCCCTTCAAGCGAGGGCACATACCCCGTCATGTCCCGCCCCACCGAATCCATCAGATAGCGGCCCACCACCCCGGAGCTATTCGCCAGTCCATTCGGGTGCCGCGGCGATTTCGAATTCAGCAGCAGCCGCGCGGATTCGCACGCGCTCGCCGCCACCACGCACACCCGGCACCGGATCTGCCGCTCCTCCCGCGTCTCCGTATCGATATACGAGATGGCCTTCACCAGGCCCTCGTCGTCGGTGATCAGCTCCCGCACCATCGCGTTGCAGATCACGTTCAGGTTGCCCGTCTTCATCGCGGGGAAGATATCCACCTGGCTCGAAGAATAGTTCGACGCCGTGATGCAGCCCCGCCCGCACTCCCCGCAATAGTGGCAGGCCGCCCGGCCGTTGTGATTCTTCGTGATAATCGCCAGCCGCGCCGGAACCGCCCGAATCCCCATCGGCGCCGCGGCGTCCCGCACCAGCACCTCATGCACGCGCGGCGGCGGGCACGGCATGAACTTTCCGTCCGGAGCGCTCCGGATCCCCTCCACGCTGCCCGTCACCCCGATAAACTCCTCGGCCAGATCGTAGTAGGGCGCAACGTCTTCATAGGTAATCGGCCAATCCGAGCCGAGCCCGTCGAAGCTGCGCGGCTTGAAATCGTAATCGGCAAAGCGCAGGCTGATCCGTCCGTAGTGGTTCGTGCGCCCGCCCAGAATCCGCGAGCGAAACCAGCGGAACTGCGACCCCTTGGCCACCGTGTAGGGCTCCCCCGGCATATCCCACCAGCCGTTCGGCGCCGCGAAGTAGCCCCACTGCATCTTCCCTGTGTAGAACTCCGCGTTCTCTCCCGCCCCCCGATGGTCGTAGTCGTAGGGCATCTTATGCTCTTTGAAGTCCTTCGCCGGCGTCAGCATCCGCCCGGCTTCGAGCAGCGTCACCTTCACGCCCTTCTTCGCCAGAACCCGCGCCACCGTGCCCCCGCCCGCACCGGACCCAATCACCACCACGTCATGCACCGCCGCCGGCCGTTTCGCTTGAAACATGTCTCGTATTGAATCACACAGCGAATCTCGACGAAAGCGTATACTTCCCTTTCCAGGCCAAAACACCGCACGGCCCCACCGCCCGCGAACCGGCTCCGAGGAACTGGAATTTTCGCGCAATGCCGTTGCGTTGCTCCATTCTTCGGGCTCGCGCAGGGTTCGCGGAGTTCTCGAGGTGGTGTGGAGTGGCAGCGCCTCAGAACGACGCGCGCCAGGTCTCCGCCCGAAGCTTGACGGCATTCTCCAGCGGAGGCGTGATCGTGAACACCCGAGGAGTCTTGGCGAAGAGATGAACCCGGTACAGACACCACACCGCAGACATTCTTTCCGCAGTCTCGCGCTCGTTGCGGCTCAGAAAGAATGGCGTTCGTGCAGAGCCGTTCGTCGTCTTCACTTCGATCAGCCGCTCACGGCCGGCCCGGTCGAACGAAGCGATATCGTATCCCATGCCGTCCCCATCTTCTGCGGCCACCCATCGCACTTTCCGCGCTAGATCGGCCCGGTCGCTTTCAATCAGACATCGTTGCTCAAGCTCAAGAACGAAATGTTCCCCGGCTGTGCCCAACGCCCGGTTGCGATAGTCCCGCGCCACCGGGTCGAATTTCCGCACGAGAGCTTGCAGCCGGTCTGGCATGCGCGCCTCAGTGTCGCTTGGAACCGGCGCGTCCACAAACACCTTCGAAGGCAACAAGTCGGTTGCGGGCGCTGGCTGCGCGCGTTCAAGGGTGGAAGGGTCGCGCGTCAGATACCGGTCGATTGCGTCAAATATCGCATTCTGATAGTTCCGCTTTGGGATATAACCTGGAATCCAAGGCATGCCAAGCTCATCCAGAACGGCGGAAATGTTCTGGTGCTTAAACTCCACCGAGCGATGCGTCCTTCCAATCTGGGACATCACGGCTCGGCTGTGGCTGGATTTGTTGTATGGCCGGCCGGAGAGATCCTCTTCGAGCATGGCGAAATAGTCCTCCACGATCACGTCCAGTTCGTCTTCTTGCCACCGCTTTCCGATCTTCGCTTCGTCGGCCATAGTCCCTTCGGCGAACCGTCCCGGTTCAGGTACCACTCATCTTCTCACCGGTCGCACGGGAGCGGGATTCCAAACCGCAACACACCGAGGTTGTGTTCCTCCACCGTCCGCCCCTGCCCTCGAAAGAGGATCCCCAACCTGGCACGCAACCCGCGCGAGGCCCCCGCAATTCCTCGAAGACATCCGCCAGATGTCTTGATCCCGCTCCCCCGATTGCCAGGAGCCCCAACCCGCCAAAGAAAGAGAACAGGGTGTAAAGTAATTCTGGTTGAGTAACGTTTGTGAACGGCCTCACAGGATCTCGCACCGAAACATCCGCGGGTAGCCCGCCCAGCGCAATCGCCTCGCCCTCGGAGACCGCGCCGTTTCCCGCGGCCCAAACCAAGAGCCGGCTCCTCTCCCTCGACGTCTTTCGAGGATTCACCCTCATCGGAATGGTCCTCGTGAACAGCCATCCCCTCGGGATCTATCCCGGTCTGGGCCATGCCCACTGGAATGGTTGGGGATTCGCCGACCTCATCTTCCCCTTCTTCATCTTCATCGTCGGCGTGGCGATGCCGTACTCCTTCGCCAACCGTCTCGCTCGCGGGGAAAGCGGCTCCCGCATCTTCTATCATGTGTTGCGCCGCGCCGCCCTGCTGTTCGTCATCGGAGTCTTCCTGAACGGGTTCCCCCGCTTTGATCTTTCCACCCTTCGCGTGATGGGCATTCTGCAGCGGATCGCCATCTGCTATCTCCTCGCCGCCCTCGTTTACATCAAGTTCCGGATGAGCACTCGCTCCATCGTCTGGCTGTGCGGAG
>JADYZL010000355.1 GCA_020853155.1 Bryobacterales bacterium | reverse complement strand
GGCGGAGCCGGGAGTCTCGATGCTCGCCGGGGTCTTCTTTCTCTCGGCCATCCCCTTCTTTCTGGCGGGCGCGGCGCTCTCCCTGGCGATCAGCGAAACCATCGAAAAGGTGGACCGCGTTTACTTCCACGACCTGCTGGGAGCGGCGGCGGGGTGTCTACTGCTGGTGCCGTTTCTGAATAGTTTCGGCGGCCCGAACACGGTGATCGCGGCGGGCGTGATCTACGCGGTGGCCGCCTCGCTGTGGTATTCCGCGAAGCATCGAACGCTGATGCGCGCGGTGGGCGTGGGCGTCGCCCTGCTGCTTGTAAGCCTGATGGTGGTGAACGGCAAGACGCGATGGCTGGACTTGCACTATGCCAAGGGCCACGAACTGAGCAACGAAATCTATGTGAAGTGGAACAGCCTCTCCCGAGTGGCGCTGCGGCAGGCGCCGGGCCAGTGGCAGCCCGATATCGTGATCGATGGCGACGCGGCGACGGGAATCCCGCCCTATGACCTCGACCACCTGAGCGAGAAAGACAGGCAGGATCTGCTGAGCATGGGACCGGGGTTCGTCTACAACCTGCGGCCCGCGGCCAAGACGCTGGTGATCGGCGCCGGCGGCGGATGGGATATGGCGCGCGCGATCGCTTCCGGCAGCAAGGATGTGACGGGCGTGGAGATCAACCCGGCCATCGCCAACACGATCATGCGGGAGCGGTTCCCGGATCTCTCCCGGCGTATCTATTTCCGCCCGGAAGTGAAGATCGAGGTGGAGGACGGGCGGGCGTTCGTGCGGCGCAACAACGATCTGTTCGGGGTAATACAGCTCACGCTGGTGGATACGTGGGCCTCCACGGCGGCGGGCGCGTTCGCGCTTTCCGAGAACAACCTTTACACGACCGACGCGTTCGAGGATTATCTGCGCTCCCTTCGCCCGGACGGGTTGCTTTCGATCACGCGCTGGGGATTTGAGAAGCCTCGCGAGAGCCTGCGGCTGCTGGCGCTGGCGCGGGTGGCGCTGGGGCGGTTGGGGAGCAACGATGTGGCCCGCCAGGTGCTGGTGCTGCGGGAGAACAGCCGGCTTCTGCTCGGCTGGGGCGCGCTCGATACGGTGATCATCGCCCGGCAGCCATTCGACGATGCGCAAGTAGCGAAGGCGGAAGCCGTCGCCCGCGAACGGGGCCTCGAAGCAATCTACCTGCCGGGGCGGCCGGGAGACACGGCCTTCCACCGGTATCTCGAATCCTCCGACCCCAAGGAGTTTTACCGGAACTATGCGTTCGATGTCTCTCCCGTGGGCGACAACCGGCCTTTCTTTTTCTATACCGTACAGCCGCGCGACTTGTGGAAGCTGGTGAAGACGATTGGCCGCGATAGCGCCGACTTCAACGTGAATCGCGCGGTGCCCACGCTGCTGGGGCTCTTCGCCGTGAGCATCGTGGCGATGCTGTTGATTTTGCTGCTGCCGCCTCTTGTGCTCAAGAATACGCTTCCGAAGGAACGCGGCCTGCGGCTGTTCCTGGGCTATTTCGTTCTGATCGGAATGGGCTATATTCTCACGCAGGTGGCCGCGATCCAGAACTTCGTGCTGCTGCTGGGGCACCCGGTCTACTCGCTCACGGTGATCATCTTCTCCATGCTGGTGTTCAGCGGGCTGGGCGCCTTTTTCAGCAAACGCATCACGGGGGGAGAGACCGGAAAACTGCGAAAGCTGGCGATTCTGGTTGCACTCGAGATCGCGGTGCTGGCGCTCATCGCCACGCCGCTTAGCGCGATCGCGGTCTCCTGGCCGTTCCCGCTGAAGGTGCTGCTGACGGTAGTGCTGGTGGGGACGCCCGCCTTTACGATGGGTGTGCCATTCCCGATGGGGTTGCAGTTGCTCGAAGGCTGGAGCGCGCCCACAGTCCGCTGGGCCTGGGCGTTGAATGCCGCCGCGAGTGTGCTGGGGAGTGTGAGCGCGATCGTGCTGGCAATCTCCTTCGGCCTCCGGGAGACGCTGCTGGTGGGTGGGCTTTGTTATTTGCTCGCGGCGGCGCTGGTGAGCCTCGTGCCGCGAGCGGCATCCCGCGCGGGCAAGCCGGACGCTATCGAACAGATTGCGTGATCGCCACTTGCCGCAACACGGCATCCACGGCGCGGACGACCATCTCCGGCTGCTGAATCGGGATCTCGTGAGCGGAATTCGGGGCGACGAAGTGAAGCGCGGGTGGATTGCTCAGCGAACGCATCTCTTCCTGGAGCAGGTTCCACTGGCGCTGGTATTCGGCATCGGTGTAATCGGGCGGCACCCAGCGCGGCTTGCGGGCGAGGCCCGCGCTCAGCACCACAAGCGGCATCGAGCCGAAACCGCCGGCGGCTCTCGCCTCCCGCATGCTCTCTTCGAACAGGAGTAACTCCGCCAATGCCGCCTCCACCTGCCGGGGCATCGAGCGGAAGGTGCGAATCGTCTCCCATTGGGCGTCGCTGAAGGCAGCGGCCTCCTCGCCGCGCCGGTCCATCCCAAAGAAGCCGGGCGCGATGCGGAAGAGGCTCAGTTCGGCCAGATAGGGGGCTAGTTCCATCTGCGTGCGGCGCTCTTCCATGCGGACGCGGATCATGGGAAGCGCGCGCAGCATGTCCTCGTGCACGGCATCGACGAGCACCAGGCCCGCCACGCGCTTAGGCATTCGCTTGGCCAGCAGACGAACGCACAAACCTCCGAAGGAGTGTCCTACCAGGACGAGCGGCCCTTCGATGCGCGCCGCGGTAAGCAGGGCTTCCGCCTCCTTGGCGATCTCGGCGGCATCGCGTGGGGCGGGGCCAGCCTCACTCCAGCCGTAGCCCGCGCGGTCATACACGCAAGTGCGCGTCTGCTTCGCGAGCAGCGGCTGTGTGCGCGCCCACACGGCGGCGGGCATGCCCCAACCGCTTTCGAGAAGAATCACCGGTGAACCCTCGCCCTGGCAGGAGAGGTGCAGCCGATGGCTACCGACGGAGACCATGCGCCCGGGCATGGGGAGGCGCGCCAGATCCCGGGATACGCCCAACCGCTCCAGCGTGTAGCCCGCCACCACTGCCAGCAGCAACGCGAGCAGGATGGCCCCGAGAAGCTTCCAGAGGATAGAACCGCGCGCTTGTCGTTCCGCTTTCATCGCTGGTCCAGCACGGATCGTTCAAGGATCTATTGTCCCTTGAGATTGAGAATGCCGTCCACCGTGGCGACGGCCATCGGATGGTAACCGGGCCGGGCCTTCGCATAAATCGCGGCGGCGCGGGCGCGTCCTTCCGTGGTCTTCACCAACTCCTCGTACAAGGGCTTAATGAATTTGCGCCTTCCCACTTCGACCAGGAAACTTTCGAGGCGCGGGTAGGCCGGGGAATAGCCATTGCGCACCGACATGAGGAGCCACTCGGCGGCCAATTCGGAGTTGCCTGTGCGGGTGAGGCCGAATGCCTCGTCGAGCGCCTTCATTTTCGCGACATCGAGGCTCCTGGGCAGGGAGCGGAGAAAGTGCAGTTGCTCCAGGCTGTTCCAACTCTTGAAGGGCACAGATGCCGCTTGTGTCTTGCCTTCGGCGAAAGCGGAAGCCGCCTCCGCCACCTGCTTGAGCAGCGGCGAGGAAGGAATGGCCGCGCCCTCCGGTATGCCGGGTTGCGTTACCCAGGCAAGCACGGGGATCTTCGGCCCAAGGCTCGGATCCTCGCGGAAGAAGGCATCGGCCAGTTCGCCGAGAAAATCCTGCGTGGTGATGCTCTGGAAGGCGTACTTATCGAAATAGCTCCGCAGGAATGCGTCAAACTTCTCGCGGCCCACGATGCCCTCGATGGTCCGCAGGAAGAGCGCGCCTTTCTCATAGGGCACCTGGGTGAAGCCGTCATCGGGATCGCGGCCCTTGAGATCGACGTAGAGGATCTGGTCTTTCTCCGGGAGCGTCTTCATCTCGTCGAGCAGCGTCCGGTAGCCGAGCACGGCTTCCATAGCGGCGCGATCTTTGCCGTAAATATCTTCGAGGATGCGGCGTTCGAGATAGGTGGTGAAGCCTTCGTTCAGCCAGAAATCTCTCCACGTGGCGTTCGTCACCAGATTGCCGCTCCAGGAATGGGCCAGTTCGTGGGCCACGAGACTCACGAGGCTTTTGTCTCCGGCGATAACCGTGGGGGTGGCGAAGGTGAGGCAAGGGTTTTCCATGCCGCCGAAGGGGAAGCTGGGGGGCAGAATGAGCAAATCGTAGCGGCCCCAACGGTATGGGCCAAAGCGCGCTTCGACGGATTCCACCATCTTCTCTGTGTCCGCAAACTCCCTGGCCGCCGCCGGGAGCACGGAAGGCTCCGCATAGACGCCGGTGCGGCCTT
>JADYZL010000354.1 GCA_020853155.1 Bryobacterales bacterium | reverse complement strand
CCACGGAGAGCGACTCCACGGACTCCCCCCAATTGAAGAGGAATAGGAGATCCCGGCCGCCGTGGCGCAGGAGGCCCTCCTGAAAGCCGGGGTCGAACACGGCTGCTTTTCCAGTTGGCGGGCTCAGCTTGTGAAGCATTGCAAGGCGCTGCGGGGAGAGCCGAGGCAGATCGTCCCCGGCCAGCAACATGCCGCCGCTCGCGAGGATGGATGCCGCGTGGAACTGCACTTCGGTTTCGGTAAGCGAATCCCGCAGGAGCGCTACATCGGGATCGTTCCACCAGAGCCGGCCGTTCTGCCAGGCGCGGTGGAGGTTTTCGCGGGCCACACGGCGGATGCGAAACTGATTGGCTGCAATATCGCCCGAGGAACGGGAGCCGTGGATGAGACCGAGAGACGGCCAGAGCGGGTGATTGCAGCCGAGAAGAAACGCATCGCCAGCGCCGCGGCGGATGGCCTCCATGCCGCGCCGGTAAGCCTCGATGCGGGTGGCCTTCGCATCGTGCAAGCGGCCGCACGGCATCGCGCCCCAGAAGTTCGCGTCGAGCTTGAAATAGCTGACGCCCCACTCTTCGCGCATCGTGCGGAAGACGTCTTCGAAGTGGCGCTGCACCGCGGGGTGCGTACCATCGAGCGCATACCAGGGGCCGTGCCTCCAGCCGCCGAAGGTGACCTCGCTCGACGCCAGCGGCCCGCCATCCTCACCGGACATGAACCAATCGGGATGCTCCTTGAACACCTTGCTGCCCACCTCGGCAATGAAGGGGGCCACCCAGAGGGCGGGTTCGAAACCACGCTCGCGGATCTGGCGAAGCACGGATTGCACATCCCCTCCGAAGGCGGGGCCGGTTTCGAGCCAATCCCCCATGGCCGCCTGGTAGCCGTCGTCGATCTGGATGTAGCGAAGGCTGGGAATGTGCTGGGCGATGAAGTCGAGGTTCGACATCACCTCCCTCGCCTCCACTCCAGGGCCGAAGCAATACCAACTGCACCAGCCTTGCGGAGGCCGCGGCGTGAGGAGGGGCGGGTGGTTGGGGGCAATCGCGGCGGCCAGATCCGCGAAGGCCCGCGCGGCGGGGAGCCCATCGAAGATCTGGAAGCGTTCGAGGTCCACGGATTCGCCCGGCGCGAGTTCGAGGCCGTCGAGATCGAGGGCAATCTCGAGGCGGCCCGGATAGATGTGGAACATCCCGCTGAAGCGATTGCAGGAGGTGAACGCCATGAGAGAATTGCCCGCCGCGGGGGACTGGAGATGCAGCAAGTTGTAGCCAGTGAAGGCCCCCGGGGGAGAGGGAAGGCGGTAGTGTTTGGCATCGGCATAGCCGCCGATGGGAACGGGCTTCGCAAGCGTGCCGCCGGTTTGCGAAAGCATCTGGAAGCCCTCGGTGTAGATGGGGGTGTCTCTCGGCAGATCGTGCGCGAAGGCAAACGCCTGCACTTCCGCGACGCGGGCGGGGGAGGCGCCGCCGTTGCGCAAGCGAAGCATGCATTCGGTTTGCCGCCACACCCGCTCAAGGGTGAAGCCGGGGAGCGGTTCCCGATCAAGGCCGAGGACGCGCCATTCCGATCCGCGAAGCACGCGCAACCAATGGCCGCTCGCCCCGCAGGATATCGATACTTGCGACGCAAGCGCCGCGCCGGGAACGGCGAGGAGGGCACGGCGTGAAATGGAAGGGCGGGACATGGCGTGCGGACCTGCGAGCATTGTTTCACACTCCGGTTGGCGCGCCGGGTTGCGAGACGCGCGGGGACCGCGAAGATGGCGGACGGAAGCGTGCGGCGCCGCATTCGAGCGCCGATCGAGGGGCGCTAGGCAAGGCTCAGCCTTGTCAAAAGGGATAGATCAGTTATATCTTTATGAGAGTGGCATGAACCTCACGCTTCAGACCGATTACGCCTTCCGCGCCATGATGTTTCTGGCCGTACGGGAGCCGGAGCTTGCCACCATCCAGGAAATTTCGGCGCACTACAAGATCTCGCGCGGCCACCTGATGGTGATCGTGAATAAGCTGGGGAACCTGGGGTATCTCGATACCGTTCGGGGGCGGGGCGGCGGAATCCGGCTGCTGCGTCCGGCTAAGGAGATTCGGCTGGGCGAAGTGGTGCTGGCGATGGAGCCGCACTTCCACCTTGTCGAATGTTTTCAGCCTGAAGCGAACCATTGCTTGATCAGCGCGCCCTGCCGGTTGCGCGGCGTGCTGGACCAAGCGCTGAGGGCCTGGTTCGACGTGCTGAACGAGTACACGCTGGCCGATCTGGTGAAACGAAACGTGGAGCTAACCAGCTTGCTGGACGTTACGGGAGCGAATACGCTTACGAATCCCGCCAAAGATACGGTGCGGATGCAATGAGCAGCATGACACATCGCCCCGTGGAGGCTCCACTCCCGCCGGCATCGAGGGAAGGCCGGCCGGCGACGGGCGCCCCAGCGGGAACCCGCAGGCCCCAAGCGGAAGGATTCGCGCCGTTGCCCCGCGAACATGGGGCGTGGAGCCTGCTTTTGCAGCCATTCGTAGCGGCGGTGATCCTGGCGCGATTCTGGGATTGGCGATTGCTTCCAGCGCTGGCGCTGGTGCTGCTTGGCTTTATCCTGAAGGACCCGCTGGTGGTGCTCGCACGGCAGCGCTGGGTTTGGCGCGCGCCAAACCCGCAAATGCCCGTG
Organism: Bryobacterales bacterium; assembly: GCA_020853155.1. Classification (GTDB taxonomy): domain Bacteria; phylum Acidobacteriota; class Terriglobia; order Bryobacterales; family Bryobacteraceae; genus JACTMJ01. The sequence continues at coordinate 5,487 of JADYZL010000354.1, read as the reverse complement.
GCGGCGCGCTGGCTGGTTTACGAATTGATCGGTATCGCGATCTGTCTCACGCCGCTGCTGCCTGGAACACCCATCGCCCCCTTCGCCGCGCTGGCGGCCGCTGCGCTCACGATGACTGGGGTGGCGGTGTGGTTCACGCTGCGCAACAAGCAGCGCTCCGTCGGATTGCAGATCGTGAGCGCCGGAGGTTTGACCACCTCCGCGCTGCTGGTGGCCCTGCTCGATACGGGACAAATCCCGGTGTGGGCCTGGCAGCTATGGGCGGTGCTGGCGCTGCACGCGACGGCCGGCATACTCACGGTACACGCGCGGCTCCGCATGAAGATCGCGGCGAAGGGCGGCGCGCCCAAAGGGGGCGAACCCGACACGAACCCGCGCCGTGCGGCAGCCTGGGCCGTGGCTTCGCAAGCGGGCGCCGCCGGGGCATGCGTCTTCGCGGGCATTCCGCTGCTGGCGCTGCCGCTCTCCCTCTCGGCGGCGAGCGGAGCTTCGGAGTTGTACCGCCTGCGCCGGCCCGCCAGCCTGGATGAACCACTGAAGCGCGTGGGTTACCGGGCGCTGTTCGTTTCGATCGCGCACTCGCTATTACTGATTGGTGTCCTGTGGAACGCGGCAGCGTAACTCAGAGCATCGGCGGCACCGGCAACTCCCTCCCGTATTGGTCTCATTTCCCGATTTCGATGAAGCGTCCGGCACGCTGTATTCATCCTCACAATCTTAAGCTGTGCGGCGAATGCCGCATATTGCCGCGCCGTAGCGGTACGGCAGGCATGGCCGAAACGAGGATCCGCCGGAATTTATAAGGAGTAGTAATGAAGAGATTATGGATCGCCTTCGGCGCCGTGTGTATCCTGTCCTTCGCCGTTCTGGGTTGGATCGGCGTTCGGATTTACCAGGAGATGCCACCCCTGCCAGACAAGGTGGTGACGACGGCGGGAGACGTGATGATCCCGAGCGGCGCGATCACACGCGGGCAGAACGTTTGGCAATCCCTCGGCGGGATGCAGGTGGGCTCCATCTGGGGCCACGGCAGCTATGTGGCGCCGGATTGGACGGCGGATTGGCTGCACCGGGAAGTGACGTTTGTCCTTGATGAATGGGCCAAGGAGCAGTATTCCCAGCCCTACGAGAAGCTATCCGCGGAACAGCAGGCCGGGCTGCGCGGGCGGCTCGAGGAGATGTACCGGCGTAACGATTTTGACGCCGCGACGAATACGCTGCGCGTGCCTCCCATTCGCGCACGCGCATTTGAACACTGCCTGACGCACTTTTCGGATGTGTTCATCAACGGGCAGGCCGACTACGCGATCCATTCCGGCACGGTGAAAAATGCGGAGCGGATGCGGGAGTTCGCGGCGTTTATCTTTTGGACTTCCTGGTCCGGCGTGGCGCAGCGCCCGAACGATACGGTGAGCTACACGAGCAACTGGCCTTACGAACCGCTGGTAGGGAACACCCCAACCGGCGACAGCGTGGTATGGACGGGCGTGAGCATCATCATGCTGCTGGCCGGCATCAGCGCCCTCGCTTGGTGGTATGCGGCGCAGAAGCCGGAAGACGATCACGGCCCGCTGCCCAAATCCGACCCGTTGGGCACATGGACGGCCACGCCCTCGCAGAAGGCGACGCTCAAGTATTTCTGGGTAGTTTCGCTGCTGATTCTGGTGCAGATCACGATGGGGGTTGTCACGGCGCACTATGGCGTGGAAGGCGACGGGTTCTATGGAATCGACCTTGCGGATTACCTTCCGTACAGCGTTTCACGCACTTGGCACGTGCAGCTTGGGATTTTCTGGATCGCGACGGCCTGGCTGGCGGCGGGCTTATTCATCGGTCCCCTCGTGAGCGGACACGAACCGAAGTATCAGCGGCTGGGCGTGAATGTCCTGTTCGGCGCGCTGCTCCTGGTTGTGGTGGGCTCGATGGCCGGGCAGTGGATGAGCGTGATGAACCGGCTCTCGGACGACGTCTCGTTCTTATGGGGCCATCAGGGCTATGAGTATGTCGATCTCGGGCGCGGCTGGCAGATTCTGCTGTTCATCGGATTGCTGCTGTGGCTCTTGCTGGTGATCCGCTCGGTGAAACCGGCATTGAAAGGCAAGGGAGAGCAGCGGCATTTGCTGTGGCTCTTTTTGCTTTCGGCCGGGGCGATCGGCCTGTTCTATGGAGCGGGTTTGACGTGGGGGCAGCACTCGCATCTCTCGATCGTCGAATACTGGCGGTGGTGGGTGGTTCATCTGTGGGTGGAAGGGTTCTTTGAAGTCTTCGCCACCACGGTGATTGCCTTCTTCTTCGCGAGAATCGGGCTGGTGCGCCCGGCGTTTGCGGCTAAGGCAGCACTGCTTTCCGCCACGATTTTCCTCGCGGGGGGTATTCTGGGCACCTGCCACCACCTTTACTTCTCCGGAACGCCGAGCGTAGCCCTGGTATGGGGGTCTGTGTTCAGCGCGCTCGAGGTGGTTCCGCTGACGCTGGTTGCGCATTCGGCTCTCGACGACCTGCGGAGAGGCAAACTCACGGTCTGGGGCCAGCGCTACAAGTGGCCGATCTATTTCTTCGTTTCCGTGGCGTTCTGGAACATGATTGGCGCGGGCCTGTTCGGGTTCATGATCAACCCGCCGATCGCGCTCTACTTCATGCAGGGGCTCAACACGACGCCATTGCACGGGCACGCTGCTCTATTCGGCGTCTATGGCATGCTGGGCATCGGGCTGACGCTCGTCTGCCTGCGAGCGATGGACCCGAACAGCCACTGGCGGGAGGGACTGCTGAAGATGTCGTTCTGGGGGCTGAATATCGGCCTGTTCACGATGTGCATCTTCAGCTTGCTGCCGGTGGGCCTGCTGCAAACGCAGGCTTCGGTGAACCACGGCTACTGGTATGCGCGCTCGGCGGAGTTCATGACCTCGCCGATCATGCAGACCTTCCGGTGGATGCGGGTTCCGGGTGACACGCTGTTCGCATTCGGCGCGTTCGCGCTGGTGGTCTTCATCTTCGCGACGCGGGGAGACAGCTCCCGGTTGAGCCACCCCTCGACGATCCCGACGCAATATCCGGATTAGCCGAGGCGAAACGAATGGGGGAAGCCAATGAACCGTGGCTTCCCCCGTCTCATGCGGCGACCGCTAGCGGGGAATCTCGTACTTGTCGAGGATCTTTTCCCAGCAGCCCTGGGCCTGGAGCAGGAGTTCGCAGACTTCGCGGACGGCCGATTCGCCACCCACGCCGTGCGTGACAGAGTGAGCGGCGCGCTTCACTTCCTCGCGGGCATTCGCGACGGCCACGCCCAAGCCGACCCGGTTCATAAGAATGGCGTCGGTGAGGTCGTCGCCCACGTAGCACACCTGCGAGGCGTCAATGGCTTCCTTGGCGAGAATTTCCTCGAGGATCGGCACCTTTTCAACGTGGCCTTGATATACATAGGTCATCTCCACCTGCGTGGCCCGTTCCACCGTGGCGGGGGAAACGCGGCCGCTAATGACCCCGGTGCGAAAGCCGTGCCAGGCGAGCCATCGCAGGCCAATACCATCCTGGGCGGAGAAGGCTTTCGTCTCCACCATGTTTCCGTCAGGGCCGGGGAGATTGTAGAGCTTGCCGTCCGTGAGAACGCCGTCAACGTCCATCAGTAGTAACTTCACACGGGCGGCACGGGACAGCGCATCGGCTGGGAATTGCATAAGATCTTCCTATCGTTGGGGTATTCGGGGTTTCCACCGGAGCGGAAGCGAAGAGAGCACGCGGAATGAGCGCCTCGCGTTTGAGGATAGCAGACACGCGGGATGCGATTTCCATAAGGCGTACCGGCGGAGCCCGGAGAGAGAGAACGGCCTTTGCCACACGCTCTGATTCTGAAAGCTCGCGGATACTTGAAGCAGCACGCAATGCTCGATGGTGTGCGGCGGCTTGGCGTGGCGGTATCGGGCGGCGCGGATTCGATGGCGCTGCTGCGCGTTCTGATGGCGCTGCGCGAGGAACTGGCGGTTAACCTGGCCGTTGTTCACGTAAACCATGGGCTTCGCGGGGAGGCATCGGATGCCGACGAAGCGTTCGTCCGGCAGGAAGCGGACCGGTTGGGAATCGAGGCCTATACCCACCGGATCCCCCCCGATTGCGCCCCGGCGGCGGGAATCGAACTCTGGGCGAGGGAGCAGCGCAGCGGCTACTTCGCCCGATTGATGGCGCAGGGCATCGTGGACCGGATCGCGACCGGGCACACTCAGCGGGACCAAGCGGAAACCGTCCTTTTCCGTCTATTGCGAGGGGCTGGGCCGCTGGGCTTGAGCGGCATCGCGCCCATATCGGCGCGGGGCATCGTTCGCCCGCTGCTTTCGGCCAGCCGGGAGGAAGTCCTGTGTTTTCTTGAGGCAGAGGGAGTTCGTTGGCGGGAGGATGCCTCAAATGCGGATTCCCGCTTCGCGCGGAACCGCTTGCGCAACCAGTGGATGCCGGCGCTTCGTGCGGAATGGAACCCTCAACTGGACCGGACTTTGGCGCAAACGGCGGAGATTCTCGCGCAGGAATCCGGCTTTCTCGCGCAGATTGCCGATAAGGAAGCGAGCCGGGTTTTCACGTTGAGCGAGTTCGGCTATGAGGCTGCGGTGGATAGCCTGCGCACGCTGCATCCAGCTCTCCTGCGTCGGATGTTGCGAGAGTTGGCGGCAAGCATCGCAGGAAGTGTCCCGGAGTTCCGTCAACTGGAACGGATCACGGAGTTGGCTACCGGGCCAAGAGGCCACGGACGGTTCGCGAACCAGCGGGTGCTGGCGGAACGAAGCGGAGGTGCATTCCGGATGGCGCTTGTTGAGAGGGAGGAAGCCGGGCCTATCGGGGCGGAAGCGATTGCAATTACAGGCCCCGGGCGCTACTCCTTGCCGGGGGTGAGGGGTGCTTTCGAACTGGCGGGGTTGGGCGAGGAAGAGGAGAAATCAGGGCGATTCGCCCGGCAAGAATCCGGTTATACTGGGGGCTGGGGCGTTCTGCGTCCGCTTGACCCTGGGTGTGTCTTGCGGCTGCGAAGGTGGCGCCCCGGCGACGTATTTCACCCGTTTGCTTCCAGTTCGACCCGAAAGCTCAAGGAGTTGTTCCAGCGGGCTCCGGCGCCACGATGGCGGAGAGTGGAAGCGGCCGTTCTCGAAGCAGACGGCGAAATCGCCTGGTGCCGTTACCTGGGCGCGTCCGCGTTACATGGTCTCTCCGATGAGGACGGAACGGCGGACGAAGGTTTGCGGGTGGGCTGGCTGGAGGATCCCGAGGGGAGCCGTTGGCCGCCGGAGGCGTTTGTTCGCAAGGAAAACGGATGAATGGGAATCCCGTTCAAGGCTCGCGGCGTCATAGAAGTGTATGGGTGAACCGGCGGGGAAGCCGTGTTTGTATCGGAGATTGAATGTCTAGTCTGAAAACCGCAATTATCTGGATGGTCATCATCTGCATGGTGATCTTCCTGATCGCCTCGCTGCGTCAGCAGTCGCAAAGTCCGGAACGCAGCCT
>JADYZL010000353.1 GCA_020853155.1 Bryobacterales bacterium | reverse complement strand
CCGCCCCGCTCGCCCCCTGGGAAAGCGAAGAAGACCAACAGCCCGGCGAGCACCCGCACGCCGATCCCGCCCCCGCCCCGCAGCCGCACAGCACCAACCACGTGGAATCGATCCCGAACCCCAGGCCCGCCGGCCCGATTATCGTGAACGCCACCGCTTCGCGCACAACTACGCCCGCACCAACCGAATTGGCATCCGCCCCGCACGCCAATACCATGCCCCCAAGCGAGATCGCCCCGGCCTTAGCCGAGTACATCCCCTCCGATTCCCTGTTCCCGGTGTACGGATCGAATCCGGAAAATCCAGACAAAACGCCCCACCCCCAATCCACCGCTAACACCATGGAGAATCAGCAATATCCATCCACACAGCCTGTCTCCAGCCGCCCTTTGGAATTTTGCAACAATCCGGAAACCCTCCACCCCGCGCCATCCATGGAGGCCCGCGCCACCAGCCACCCAGCCGTCTACGAGAGCGAACATGCGGCAGCCCCAATCGCCGTCACGTCTCCCGCGGACGAATCGCTCCGTACGCCAGCGCTCCATGCGTCAGCGGTCCCTTCCTCATCGTCCGCGCCAGCCGCCCCATCGGCCCCATCGCCCACAACGCCCACAGCCCCATCCCCCGCCGCCACCCTAAGCCAAACCTGGCTGAGCGCCCATTTCCTCCAGCAACACGAAAGCCCCCAACGCTTCGAAGCCCTCGTGAACACCCACATTCGCGCCTACCAGCCCTCGACGCCCGCCGAAGAACTCCTCGTCTTCCGCATCACCCAGAAAGCCTGGATGCTCCGCCGCCTGGAAACCTGGGAGCGCGTCATCGCCGATTCCCAAGTCGCCCGCGTCCGCCAAAAGCACCCCAACACTGCCGCCCCGGCCTGCCTCGCCCTATCCCTTCTCGAAGCGAAAGAAACCGCCCAGACCCGCTTCCAAGACCGCATCGCCAAGCTCCGCCAGGAACACGAAGCCGCCCTCGACCGCCTCGAAGCCAAGTTCCACCAGCGCCAGCAACACCGCGAAGCATACCGGCAGCAAGCTCAATCGCACCACACGGCCACGATCCGGATACCCGTCCAATTGAGCTGCTCTCGTAGTGGCGCTTGAGGCTGCTTGCGAGGCCATCCGCCCCGTGCATCGCTGCACGCTTCGCGCGCCAGTGGCCCGGCTCGGGATTGCCTTCGCCGTCAGAATCGGTGGATGCGGGCGCGCCACGCGCACCTCCAAGCCAGCGTCCGTCTCGAAGGAAGCCGTTACGAGCAGCCTCGCGCGCATTCCCAACGCGTTAACGCGCGGTCAGTTGTTTGTGCAGCCACGCCATGGCGGTTACGGCAGCGGCGGGAGTCGGTGAATGGCCGCTCCGATGATTAAGCATGCAGAGCGCACCCGGCTTGCCAAGGGCGGCATAGGCCGGGGCCGCCTTGCGCAGAATCGCCAGGCTCTTATCGCCGTCGGCGCTCTCTCCGCCGATCAGTAGGAATGGTCGGGGAGCGATAAGTTCCAGCAATTCGTGCTGATCCGCGCCGGTGGGTAGCATGCCGAGGCGCTCCCCGAAATACCAGGGGTCTCCGTAATTCGAAAACTCCAAAGCGATTCCCGGCTCCGAGGAAACGATGGCGCGAATGCGTGGATCGAATGCGGAGGCGTAGATCGCCATCTTGCCACCCAAAGAATGCCCGATGATGCCGATGCGCTTCGCATCCACTTCGGGCTGCGCGGAAAGCCAATTGACGATCTGTTGCGATTGCCAAATCCAATAGCCAAGCCCGGTCACGCCGGGGTAGCGTTCATCGAGCCCCGCTACCACTTCGAGATAGCCGGGGCCGTCGTTTTCCCCGGACCAGGTAACCGCCAATGCCGCCATGCCAAACTGCGCGGCAAGATGCGCAAAGGCGCGAACCCCGGAGGGCGTTGCCGTGCGCCCGCCCATATTTTTTCCCGCAGGCGTATCGACGTCGTAATACGGAACGAGGATCACGGGCAGCGGCTTGCCAGAGGCGTGCGCAGGCAAAACGAGAAGGCTGCGCCAGGGCGCTTCGTGCTCCAGTTTCAATTCCATCAGGCGCGCCGTCCAGGCCGGTTCCAGGAACGTCTGCGTGAGGGTGGCATCCATCTCGCGCTTCGGCAGCGGGGGCTTGCCAAGCACGCGCATCCAGTTGTTACGGATGATCTCCGTATCCGGCCGAGCCGGCGGTTCGGTGGAGCGAACCGGGTCTACACCGGTGATCTCATAGGTTTCCCCGGCTGCGGTAGGCAGACTTCGGGCGACGCGAAAGCCAGTGTAGGGATTGCGGGTCGAAGGCGGCTGCGAGGCCCGGAACCCTTTATTCCATTGGCTGCGCTGCGTGAGGAAAGAGCCGCCGCGGATCACGCGCGCGTCGCCCGTCTGCGGTCCGGCGGGGTTCCAAACGGAATCGATGATGGGCCGGTTGCTGAACCGGTCGAAGCAAAACTCCCACACGTTGCCGAACAGGTCGGCGAACTCATCCGCCCCCGCGGAGGATGCCCCCGCGCTTGCAACGGCCCGTGTCCCTTCCGCGGCGCGCGCGGCAATGTCCTTCACGCTGGTATCGCCATCGTAAAGATTGGCGCTCGCAGGCAACGGCTTGGCAGGTTCCCCGGCGGCCGCCGTCCATTCGGCATCAGTCGGCAGCCGGTACCCGGTGCAGGCGCGATCCCATGCGCCGCCTTCGCCATAGCAGCGGCTGAGTCCCTCCGCCGCGCTGCGGCGGTTGCAGTATTCAAGCGCTTCCTGCCAGGTCACGTTCTCCACCGGACGATCCGCGCCGTGGAACCGCGAAGGGTTCTTTTCCATCGTGCGTTCGAACTCCGCTTGGGTCACTTCCGCGCGCCCCAGCAGGAACGCGCTCGTTGAGACTGTCATCGGCAATCCGGTGATCGAATCGGTTACCGTCCGTTTGGCTGCCTCGACGCGCCGCATGTCCTGGGCGTTCGCAAGCTGAATCGCGACGAACAGGCTCGTCAGCGCGAGCCATCGAATTCCACGATAAGTTGTCACGGTCTCTGTGTATCACGCGACGCCTTGCGGGATCAATCGTGGCGCCGCAGCATCCATAGTGCCGCATTATCGCGCCGCTGATCGTCCCGGCCGGTCGAGAACGGACCGGCGGGACCTGGCGGCGGCAGTGTTCCGAGGAGTAACTGCGCATGGGAGGGAAACGGGCTGGGATAGAATGTTCGGCGATGCACCGTATTGGTTTTTCTCTCACGGCGGCCGTGCTTCTCGCGCTTGCCACCCTCCCTTGTGCAGCGCAAGAACCGGCCGCGAGCCGGTACCGGGATGCGGTCACCGGTACAGAGATCGTGAACCTCACCGGTCCGGGGATGAAGTCCTCGGACCTTTACTATCACTTCTCGAATCTCACTGCCGATGAGCAGGCGATCATATTCGTCGCGGAACGGGACGGGGTGAAGCACATCTTCACGCACGATCTCAGGTCGGGGGCGAATCGCCAGATTACGAATGACCCCAGAATCTCCGCCGCCACCGCCTGTCCCTTGCCGGGCGATGCCGGCAAGATCCTTGCGTTCCGGGGTCCGGAGCTGCTCCGGATCTCCCTTGCGTCGGGCAGCGCGGAAGTGGTTGGCCGGATCTCCGGCGAGATGACCGGCGGCGCGCAGCAGCCGACCGTGAACGGGGCGGGCACGCATGCCGCAACCGGTTTCCGCAGGAATGAGAGCACCTGGGAGATTGGCCGGATCGATCTGAAGACCGGTGCGTATCAGACGGTCATCCAGCAAGGGTTTCATATTGGCCATGTACAGTACCACCCACGGCTCGAAGAGATCTTCTACGTCTGGGAGACTGGCGGCTACGCTCCGCAGCGTTCGTGGCTGGTGAACTCCGACGGCAGCGGAAACCGCCCGTTCTACGCTTCCACGGTCCCCGCCAAGTGGTACACGCGGCAGAAGGAATGGTTGACCCATGAAAGCTGGGTGAGCGGCACGGGCGCGATGACCATGATCATGTCCGAGCAAGGCATCCTGCTCGTTCAGCCTTCCGGCGAATGGAAGATGATTTTTGAGGGCCGCTACTGGCACGTCCACGCGCGCGCCGACGGCAAGGTGATTGTCGCTGACGATCAACGTGGACGCATCTGGTTGGGCAACGTCGAGACGGGCGATCTGCGGTTGCTGGTAAGCCATTACCGCCGCGCCGTCCCTTCCCTCCACGCCCACGCAGCCTTCAGTTCGTCCGGCCGCTACATCGTCTTCAACGATGGGAATCGCCACGAGAGCGTCTCCTACATCGATCTCGCCAACGTCTCCCTGCCGGAGTGGTTCCGCCCCCAGCCGCGGAAGTAGGCTCTCGTTTCCGTTGCACGGGCGGCAGCGGAATCGACAGATCAGCCTGCGGTTGCCAAGCTCGTGCGGCTCATCCGCGGACTCCGGTAGCCATCCACTGCAACGGCCCAGGCTCACGGATCTCCTGGTTTCGCCGGATCGGGTTCATCTCTCGGGGAGGGTGCTGTACGGCGGTTCTGCGTTCACGCTTAAAGCACAGGGAGTTGCTAGCGTCGTCGAAGGAAACCAGGAGCTCGTCGCCATCCCGAAGTTGGCCGGTCGAGAGCAGGGAAGAGAGGGGCCGAACGAGGAAGCGGTGAAGCGCCCGTTTGAGGTGGCGCGCTCCATAACGTTCGTCGTAGCCCTCGTTGACTAGATGGTTCCTTGCGGAGGCATCGAACGAGATCCGAAGGCCAATTCCGCGCTGGCGCTGAACGCGGTTGAGAATCTCCTTCAGTTCCAGTTCGAGAACGGCTGCCAGATCGTCTTTCACCAAGCCCTGGCAGAGGATGATGCGATCCAGGCGGTTCAGGAACTCCGGCGAAAACTTGCGGCGGGCCGCGCCCAGCACGGACTTCTCCATTTTGCGGCGCAATTCAGGCGCAATGACGCCGTCCGCCGAACGGGCACTCGCGCCGCCCGTGGCGAAGCCGAGTGGCGTATCGAGCAGCCTCTGCATTTCCGCGGCGCCCAGGTTTCCAGTGAGAAAAACCATGGCGTTTGAAAAGTCGACTTGGCGGTTATCGCCGAGCGTGAGCGTGGCCTTGTCAAGGATGCCGAGGAGCAGGTTCCAGAGCGCATCGCTGGCCTTCTCGATCTCATCGAACAGCACAAAACTCACTTTCACGGTATCGGAGTGGAACTCATTCAGACGTTCCTGGCTGAGCCTTGCATGCGTCTCGCGATGGCCAAGATACCCCGGCGGTGAACCGATGAGCTTGGCGATTTCGTGACTGTGCTGGAACTCCCCGCAATCGATCTTGATGAGCGCCTTGCGGTCACCGGCGACCGCCTCCGCAATGGCTTCCACAAGACGCGTCTTTCCACAACCGGTTGGGCCAAGCAACAGGAAACTGCCGATGGGGCGGTTCCATTCCGTGAGCCCCGCCAGATAGGTTTGGTATTGGTCCGCGATCTGAGAAATGGCTTCGTCCTGCCCGATCACGCGGGAGCGAAGTTCGTTCTCCAGCCGAAGTGCTTCCGGGCACTTGCACGATGCGTCAAGAAGAACTGGGAGTGATGCCATGATTACCGACCCTTGTTTGCCAAACCCTCACCGGCGCCTTCTCTCAGACTCATAACGAGGGGCGCCCGGCCTCGATATCCTCAGAGCGCGGATGCAGCGGCAGCGGCGCTCGACCGGTTCCGGGTATCGCGATCACAGAGGGAGAAGCCTCGTTGCCGGAAGTTTCCGATGGCCTGTCCTCCGGAGCGCCATCCTTTCGCCAATTCCCGAAAGTCCGTTTTGCTAGTAGATCGGCAATGTGAGTCAAGTTCGATACCCCGCTCCGTGCTCAAGCGGCGAATTGCGGCGTTTTCTCTCCGCATTCCCGCTGATGACGATCTCGGTGGAGCACGTGAGTGGCCAAACCGGTCTTGCCTCTGTCTTGTAAAGATTCCAAGAGAATCGCGCGTGGCGATCGATGGAACCGTTCCAATTCGAACAGCTTGACGGTGCAAAGTGGAACAGCCGTACCGTTGTGAAAGATGAGGGCGCAGCGGCGATTCGGTTGTCGAGTCGAGCGAGGACCCCCGGAGTGCGGCAGCAGGAAAATTAATGCTCGACCTCATTGAGTCAACTCGCCGGTGCCGATGCGAAGGGAAACTGGACACGGCCCTCGCAATTGGATAGCTTGCCGCCATTGCCCTTTGGTGATCGAACGTGCCCTTCAGGCACGGGACATCAGGAGCGGGAATTAGGGGAAGCGCGCGCCGGAACGGTCGGGGTGGCATTGACGCGAACGGCCTAAGCGCGGGAGTGCATTTCCCGGAAGGATGTCAGGTTGCCCCGGCGGCGAACCGCTTGAAGGAGATGGTCTGACTGGCTATCGCGATCTCGCCCGGGGTGCCGCGAGTCTTCTTCGATCTCGCGGAAGTTTTTGGCTTGCGCAAGCAGGCGCATGGTGCAGGCACAGGAGTAGTTCCTCGGGCTGTGCGGTGGTGAATGTCAAAAACCTCCCATTATGAAAGGGTATTGAGTTTGGAAGTGGAGCGATTCAGCGCTTAGCATAGCGGCAGTGGTACGGAGGAATCGGCAAGGTCTGTAAGTGATTGAAAATGGAGCGGGAGATGGGACTCGAACCCACGACGTCCAGCTTGGGAAGCTGGCATTCTACCACTGAATTACTCCCGCTCTTGGGCCGACACACGAAGTCTAGCATGGGGGGCGGGTTGGGAACACTCGGATTCGCGGCGGATTCCATGTACTGAGTGGCATTGCCTGGTGGAGGGGACGATTGACGCGGGGGCTTGCGGGGAATAGGCTGGTTG
>JADYZL010000352.1 GCA_020853155.1 Bryobacterales bacterium | reverse complement strand
TATTGCGTCCTTGAAGACACGGCTGCGGGCGAGGGCGCGCGCATCGGCCCCTTCGCGCGCATGCGGGGCGGCAACGAATTGGGCGAAGACGTCCATATCGGCAACTTCGTCGAGTTGAAAAAGGCGAAGATTGGGAATGGCGCGAAGGCCGGCCATCTCGCTTACCTGGGCGATTGCGAAATCGGCGGAAGAACGAACGTCGGTGCGGGCACGATCACCTGCAATTACGACGGGAAAAGCAAATACCGCACCATCATCGGCGAAGGCTGCTTTATCGGCAGCAATGCGACGCTGGTGGCGCCCCTGCGCGTCGAGAGCGATAGCTACATCGCCGCGGGCAGCGTCATCACCCATGATGTTCCGCCCGGCAGTCTGGCCTTCGGGCGCGCGCGGCAATGCGTGAAAGAAGCCGGCGCGGAGATCATCAGGCGCAAGGCGGAGGAGCGGAAAGCAAAAGGCTAAGACGAGGCGCCGTCCCGTTCCCGTGCTCTCCGCAGGGCAACCTCACTCCGTTCCCGGCGAGGCGGCGCGGCCGAGCGCGGGGTCTGCACCAAGCGTTCCTTGCAATTCGTCGAGGTAGGCCGCAGCGCTCACGCGCGCCAGGCGGTCACGCGCCGCGGCGAGGCGGCCCAGAGCGTCGAACGCGCCATTGATTCTGCCTTGGGCGCTATCGCAGTAGGCCTCAAGGTCTTTGACGTGACGCTGCCAGAGTGCGATGTCCCGCTGCTGCTTCGCCTTGAGCCGTTCGCGATACCAATCGCTTCCCAGCAAAGACTCGAGTGTAAATAGCGCCCGCAATGCGGGATCCTCCACCGTCATCCCTTGATAGACGCCATGCGCCATCAGGTGCAGAACGGCGCGTACAGGAGGGCAAGCGGCATCCACGCTGCCGTCGTCGAAGTATTGCCGCGCCACGCGCGCCTGGCTTTCCACGATGGCGTCCACGCCCTTGACGAAAACAGCGAGGTCCTGTGTTTCCGGGCGCAGCAGTTCTTCCGTGAGCACGGTATCCGGCGTTTCGAAAATCCGGCCGAGGAACCGTTCCGCGAAGATGCCAGTGATCCGGTAACCCAGGCGGCTGGCGAGCACGCGGCGCCCCTCATAATCGAAATCCTCCACCTTTTCGAGCATTCCGTTCTCGATGAGGAAAGCGGGGTTGCGCTCCTCGACGCTCATGCGGCACCAGATCTCCGGCACCAGCATGCTGATGTCGTGATCCACACGGTAGTAAGGGCCGATGGAGCCCGCGCCGGTGGTGAAACCGGCGTGCTGGTTGAGGATGGCGGAGACCATCGCATTGTTGAGATCGATCACCGGCGGCAGCGCGTTGAACGGCCCCTTGGTGAGCGCACCCTCACTCCCGAAACCCGTTGTGGACGGGCTCTTGCCCGTAAGGCTGCACACGTAGTCCATGAACAGTTCGGGCAGTTCCTGGTAATGAATGGGGCCATAGACGGCGAGGGGAGGAACGCCGCTTGACGGTTCCGGCGGATTGCCGCGGCGGCCCGCCAGGACGGCGTCGACGGGGAAATGGAGTTCGTGCTCCACGGACACGCGCCGGTAAAGGCGGGCGGAAGCTTCCGCGAGGTAGGTATCGCGGGCGTTCACCCGGTCCGGCCGGCGCTGCAGATAGCGCGGATTCTTCGACGGTTTCCCATCCACCAATCGGGGGTGCGCCGAGGAAACCACCCATTCGGTCTGCGGATTCGCCGCGAAGTCGCTGATGAGGTGCTTCATCGGCTCGGTGAAGGCATCGAATTCGAGCACGCGGTTGGTCAAGGCGCGGGCATCCTCGACCGAGAGCGGTTCAAAGTTCGAGAGAAACGTGCCGGGGGTGGCGATGTCCGCTTCGGCCTGGGCGTCGATGCCGCGGTGGATGGCGTCGTCCGGGCGCTGGAAGAGGCGGAGTTCACAGTTCTCCACCAGCTTGACGCTGGGCGCGGCGTAGCGGTCTCCCAGGTTCTCCAGCTTGCGCGTGGGCACCGTGGCGCTCACGGTGATGTCATCTTCCACCTGAACCTTGGCGGCCGGGTTGAAATCCGGGCGCAGCTTGTAGACACGCCAGGAACCCTGGGGATCAAAACCCACGCGGAGATAGTTGCCGACAAGCCTCTGATCGTCGTACTTCAACTCGTGACCGAGATAGCCGTTCACCCGGTCGACGCTAAAATGTTCCCTCCAGTTTTCGCCCCAATCCGAACGGTAATAGCGCTTCACGAGACAGACATACTGGCGGATGGTCTGCGGCAGCGCGCGCAGCCAGGCATTGTGCGCTTCGGTGTAATCGGGTGAAGGCGTCAACAGCTTGATCACGGAGCCAAGCGAACGGTCCGGGCTGAGGATGGGGCGCTTCGCGCGTTCGGCGCGTTCTCCGGTCGGTGGCACTTTGTAGATGGTGCTCGTATCCATCGCCAGAATCTGCGCCACATGCTCCGTATCGCGAGGAAACTCATGCACAAAGACGGGGCCTTTCACGACGGAACCGGCGAAGGACTTCGAAATCTCGCTCTTGCCGCCGCCCGAAACCGTACACGGCTTGTGGCAGAGCGTGCCATCCGGCCGGGTGCCAATGAGGCGCCAGCGGTTGCCGCCGCGCTGCTTTTCGAGACGGATGCGGTAGCCAGCGGGCAGAAGGTATTCGTCCTTCGCGCGCAACGGCAGTTCATGGTGCGCGCCTTCCTGCTCCCAACTCACGTTTCCGTTGCGGACGCTAAATTCCGCCCCGTAAGGAAGATAATAGATATCCGGAAAGCGGGTATCGACGGCGTAACCTTCCGGCTTCACCTCGACGCGATCCCCGAGCAGCGCCATCGATTCGAGGAAATCGGCGCCCTTGAGGATCACCGTGCGGCCTGCCAGAAACTCGTAACCCAGCACGTAAGATGGGTAGGCGATCGCGCCCCCGGCGTGCTCTTCCTCGGCATTGCCGAAGAGGTTGGCGGAGAAGCTGATTTGCGTCTTTACTTCCTTCTTGCAGTAGCCGTAATAGTTGTCCGCGATGATGGTGACCATGACGCCGCGCTCGTCCCGGCAGGAGAGCTTGAACGCGGAGCCTCCGTTATAGAGTTCCTCCGGATCATCCCAGCACATCCCGTCGCGGCGCTGGCGAGCCGTGGCTTCACTCACATGCGGCAACCCAACGTCCTTCTTGCGGATGCCGGGAAGGTGCGGCGCGAGGATGACGCAACCGGTGTGGCCGGTCCAGTGCAGCGCATCGAGGGCGGCGTCGTTCTCCGGAAGGAAAGGGTCCCCGCCGTTACCGAATATCTCTTCCACGAAGTCCAGGTTGCTCACCAGACTGCCCGGCGCGAAGAAGCGGATTTCCATGGATTTCGCGACATCATCGCCCGTGGCCGGGGAGACGAGTGGCCGCAGCAGCAGGGAAACGAACGTGCGGATGGGCTCTTTCTCACCGCTTGAAAACGGCAGGGTGAGGGCATCCGCGGGCGCCCGGAGCGCCGCCTCCAGGATGCGAAGAAACGCGATCTTGGGAACCTCGATCTTGTCCGACGGTACCGGCAGGCCTCCTTCGACGATGTGAAAAATGCCTTTGGTGGTGCGCCGGTCCGATTTCGGATTGTGCAGCACGCCTTGCTGCACGCGGTAGCTGTGCAGATACGGAGATGCGTAAGCGTCGCCGCGCAGGGGGAGAGAAAGGGTGCGGGCCATGCCGGAGCGATCGAGCACAAAACTCATCGCGGGCAGGTGCGGCGCGCCTTCCGGCGCGATATCCCAGAGATAGGCATTCAGAAACGTCTGGATACGCGCATCCGCGGAGCAAAGCTGCTCGCCGAGCAACAGGTTCTTCTGGTAGTGATTGCGGAGCAAGGGCGCGGCAATCTCCATGAAGGTGTCGTGTGCCGTGCTTTCCGGAACGGGCTGCCCCAGCGCGGCAAGCTTCAGATTGATATAGCGGAGAAGGTTCGTATCCTTTTCGCGAATTTCACCCCGGCGAACCGGGCTATCGGTTACTGGACTCATATGGTTCTATTCCATGGTAACGGGTGAACGCTCCCGGCTGTATCCATCGGAATCCGGCGACGGTTGGAATAGGACGCCCGTTGTATTTCATTGGCAATCGGCGAAGTTCCGGGACATAATAGGATAAACACATCCGATTAGGCGCATGGAATCCAGGAGGTTAACATGGTCCAGAACCCGTCCCGGCGTCTCTTCTTCAAGGAAATGGCCGCGGCAGGTGCAGCCGCTTCGAGCCCGCTTCCGATAGAAGGCGCGGCAGCCAGTACGGTAATCCCACCCCCGGCGCTTATCCCCACGGTGGATTTCCACGGCACGCGGATCACCCGTCTGGTGATCGGCTCGAATCCGCTCTATGGATACTCGCATTTCAATTCGATTCTCGACCGCACAATGAGAGATTGGATGACCGGGGAGAATCGCGTCCAGACGCTCCATCGCGCCGAAGCGGCCGGCATCAACACTTGGCAGGTGCATTACAACGATCCAACAATCGAAGACCTGAAGCGCTACCGCGACGAAGGCGGCAAGATGAACTGGCTGCTTCTGGGCGATTTCGCGTTGATGGCGGATTGGAAGCTCATCCGGGAGATGGCGAAACTGAAACCGCTCGGCATCGCGCACCACGGCAACCGCACCGACAACCGCTTCCGCGCCGGAGAAATGCACATCGTTCACGATTTCGTGAAGGCGGTGCAGGACGCAGGTTTGCCCGGCGGCGTTTCCATGCACAATCCTCAGGTGATGGCCTTTATCGAGGACAAAGGCTGGAATATGGATTTCTACATGACCTGCCTTTACCACGTGAGCCGCACTCGGGAGGAAACGCGGGCTGAGTTTGGCGAAGCCCCCCTTGGCGAGGCTTTCATGGAAGGCGATCCAGCGCGGATGACGGCCATGGTGCGCAAGACTTCGAAGCCGTGCTTTGCGTTTAAGATCCTGGGCGCCGGGCGAGCGATTGGCAATGAGAAGGCGCTCGACGGCGCGTTCGAGTATGCGTACTCCAATATCAAGCCGAACGATGCCGTGATCGTGGGGATGTTCCCCAAGTACAAGAATGAGATGCGGGAGAATGCCGAACGGGTGGCGCGCCTGCTCGGCGGCGGGGCGGCGCAAACGTAAGCCGTTCGCTTCCCTTCCCAGCCTCAACAGGAGTTATCGCTTCTGAAAGAAGAGCACTGCTTTTCTTGTATTTAACAGCGTTGCTTCAAGCGATTCTTTAGGTAAATCGCGAATGATAGGGTTTACCACCCAGCCAAGCCCCGTGGGTACGTCCCGTGAAAGCGAGATTGCGCGGCACTCCAGGTAGACCCCGCCGTCGCTCTCCTCCCAACTCCAGTACGAGTTCAGGTTCCACAGGAAACCCTGGCCTTCTCCGGGCGGCAGTTCGCGCTCGTCCGGAGTACCTGGATTCTCCACCTCGCTCATCTTGGTGGACCGGGCAATCGAATAGCCCGCCCGCGGAGAGAGATCCGTGAATCGGGTAGTGTATTCGCTTGAGAGGATCACGGTGAGAATCTTCTTCTTGCGCAGTCGCAGCGCGGAATGAAACACGTCGCCATTCTTCGAGAGCAGCTTCGAATCGATCACTTCCGGCTGATAGTACTCCTTGTGGCGGCCGAAATCCTGAAGCACCGCTTTCACGCCCGCCGCAGTACCCCCCGGAATGAAAATCGCGCCCAGCCAATCGTGGATATACGCCGAACCAACATCGTTCGGGTTCGGTTCCGCCCCGGATTGAACGATCGCTTTCCCGCCATTGCGCTTCACGCGTTCCCGCAGCGCCACCACCTGGCCGGCGCCGATACGCGCGCGAATCTCATGCTCCACCTTGCGGTCATACGCCTGGAAGGCTGCCGCGGATTCCGGCGTGACACTCGCCGCGAAGAGGGGCAAGCTGAGAAGCATCAGCAAGCTTAGAAAGAGGGACGTGCGCATTCGTTCGTAACCTAACATACGTGCCCGGCCGGGCCGGGATTTCGCCGAACTTCCGCATCCGGCGCAATGCGGCCAGATCAGCGCAGCCAGTTCGCCATTGCGGTGATGAGTGCCGCGTTGGTGAAATCGATCAGGAAAGCTCCGGTGAGCGAGACAATAATCACGGCTCGCGGCGCTGCGCCGTACTTCGAGGTAAGCACTTCCATGGAAGAGAGGGCGTTCGCCGTGGTGCCCAGCATGAAGCCGCAGAAACCGGCGCTTGCCACCGCGCCGTCAAAGTCCCGGCCCATCAGGGCATAGACCAGAAAGCGGGCCATCGCCCATACCAGCAACACCTGCGCCG
>JADYZL010000351.1 GCA_020853155.1 Bryobacterales bacterium | reverse complement strand
GAACGGAACGGGCGCGCATTTCCGGGATCTTCGATATCCCCCGCCACCCGCGCTTGCTGGCCCTGCTTGACGACGCGGGCATCGAGTGGACCGACGACGATCTGCTCGTGGAGCGCGAGATCGCCGCCAACGGAAAGTCCCGCGCGTTCGTCGCCAGCCGCCCGGTGACGGTGAGCCTGCTGCGGGACTTAGCCCCGTTCCTCGGCGACATTCACGGGCAGAATGACCAACAGCAGCTCTTTGACCCAGAGGCGCAGTTGGCGATCATCGACGACTACGCCGGGCACCCCGGCTTGCTCTCCGAAACACAAGCGGCTTGGGCGCACCTCCTCTCGCTGCGGCGGGAGCTCGAAGAGCTTGACCGCAATGAACGGGAGAAGCTGAGGCTCGCCGATCTCTGGCGGATGCAGTCGCAGGAGATCGAAGCCGTCAAACCCCTGGCGGGCGAGGATGAGGACCTCGAACGCGAGAGCCGGCGGTTGAAGAACGTCACACGTCTCGCCGAGTTGGGTAACGACGCCTATGCCCTGCTTTACGATTCGCAGGATGCCGCCACCGCCAAGGCGCGGCTGGCGCTGCGGCGGCTCGAAGACCTCGCGCGGATCGACGCTTCGCTTCTGGCTGCCGTGGAGACGTTGCAGCCGGCGCTCATCGCCATCGAAGAGGTGAGCTACACATTGCGCGACTATGTGGCGGATCTGGAAGCCAACCCCTCGCGCCTGGACGAAGTGGAATCCCGCTTGGTCTCAATGGAGAAACTGAAGCGCAAGTATGGAGCCACCATCGAGGAGATCCTCGCCTTTTTCGAAGAGACGAAGCAGAAGCTGCACGCACTTGAAAATGCCGCGGAGCACCGGGCCGCCCTGCACAACGGAATCACCGCGGCCGAAGCGGACTACCGCAAGGCCGCCGGACAGCTCACGAATTCCCGGCGCTTCGCCGCCGCTCGTCTCGCGAAAGAGGTGGAAGCGCAACTGGCGGATCTGGCCATGAGCCGCGCCGTTTTCCAACCGGAGTTGCTACCCGCGCCCGATGGCGCACATGGCCAGGACACGATGCGCTTTCTGGTCTCCGCGAACCTGGGCGAAGACCCCAAGCCCCTCGACAAGATCGCTTCGGGCGGCGAAATCTCCCGCATTGCGCTGGCACTGAAGACCTGCCTCTCGAGCCTCACCGAACAGCGCACGCTTGGCCCGGATGCCGCCGGCGCTCCGCGGACGCTGGTCTTCGACGAAGTGGATGCGGGTATCGGCGGGCGCGCCGCCGAGAGTGTCGGGCGGAAGCTGAAGCAACTTACACGAGCAAGCCAAGTGCTCTGCGTGACGCACTTGCCGCAGATCGCCAGCTTCGCCGATCACCACTATTCGGTAGAGAAGCTGGAAATCGATGGCCGCACCGTTTCGAGGATCGAGCAGCTTGATGCAGCCGCACGGGCCGCCGAAGTCGGCCGGATGCTTTCTGGCGAGCACCTGACCAAAGAGGCTCTCAAGAATGCCGAACAGCTCATCCGCGCAAATAGTGGGCGCTAAAGCGCGGATTTTCCTTTCTTCATTCGGCAACTTGGTGTCTAATATGGCCATGCTCAGGGCGCCGGGGATCGCTTTCCTCCTGCTGTCGCTTGCCATGACTGCCTTTACGGGCTCTCGCCTGTTAGGCGCGCAGGTCGGCGAAACTCCGTTCACCCTTCCAGATTGGGTTTCCCTGGAACCGGATCTCCCCTATGGCGCGGCCGCCGAACAAAAGGCGGACGTCTACCGGCCGAAGCAAGCGTCGGAAGGAAAGCGGCCAGGTCTGCTCCTGATCCACGGCGGGGGTTGGAAGGACGGCTCCCGCAAGTCCACCGTTCGCGTCTATGCAATCCCCTTTTTGCGCGAAGGCTTCGTGGTGGCTTCGATCGATTACCGCCTCTCCGGAGTAGCCAAGGCCCCCGCAGCGGTGACGGATGCGTTGGAAGCGTTGAAGTGGTTCCGGAACGAGGCCCGGAGATGGAACGTGGATACGAAGCGCATCGTGGTGATGGGCGGGTCCGCCGGCGGCCACTTGGCATTGATGGCTGCGTTCGCGACCAAGTCCGCGAAACTCGGGCCGACGAGTGATGTTGCCGCGGTGGTGAATGTGTACGGGCCATCGGACCTCGGAGAACTGTTGAGCGGCCCCCACCGGCAGCCCGTGGCCGAGGAGTGGATTCCCGAGGGGCCGCAACGGCGGGAGATCGCGCGGGCGGTCTCGCCGATTATTTACGTACGCAAGGGCTTGCCGCCCGTGAAGTCCATTCACGGAACGGACGACCCCACCGTTCCCTATGCGCAAACCGTGAAGCTGACGCGGGAACTGCGCGCGCGTGGCGTGGACGCCGAACTCATCAGTATTCCCGGCGGCAAACATGGCTTCGACGACCGGACTTGGAACGAAGTGATTTACCCGCAGGTGTTCGAGTTCCTGAGGCGGGTAGGCGTTCTGCGCGGAAGTTGACCGGGCGCGAAGCCGAAACGGAGTATCGCCAAAGACGCATTCATTCCATGGTTTTTCGCGTCCGCTTCATGGTTCACTGATATCCTCAAGAAGTGATTCAGAACGCCATTGTTCCCGTCGCGGGTCTGGGTACGCGCTTGCTCCCGGCCACCAAGAGCCAGCCGAAAGAAATGCTTCCCGTCGCGCGAAAGCCCATCGTGCAATATGTGGCGGAAGAGCTGGTGAATAACGGCCTGAAACAGATCCTCTTCGTCACGGGCCGGGGGAAATCTTCGATCGAGAATCATTTCGACCATGACCCGGAACTCAGCCGGATTCTCCAGCAAACCAACAAACAGGAGTTGCTCGACGCACTCGATTTCAGCGAGTTGAAGGCCAACTATTTCTACACGCGGCAGCCCTTTCAGAAGGGGCTTGGCGATGCCATCCTGTGCGGCGAATCGTTTGCCGGGCAGGGGCCTTTCGTGGTCGCGCTGGGCGATTCGATCATCGGCCTCCACGGGCAGGCAAAACTGATCTCGCAAATGGTGGAGTTGTTCGAGACGAACCACGCGAGCGCGGTAGTGGCGGTGGAAGAGGTGCCCCGCGAAGAAGTGAAGAACTACGGAATCGTGGAGCCCGCGAGCATCCATGGCGACGTAATCCGCGTAGCCAATTTGATCGAGAAGCCCGATGTGGATGCGGCGCCCAGCAACTTCGCCATCGCCGCGCGATACGTATTCAGCCCGCCAATCTTCGACCTCATCAAGCAGGTGAAACCCGACAAACGGGGAGAGATCCAGCTTACCAACGCGATCCAGACCATGTGCGAGGAAGGCCGCCGCGTGCTGGCTGTGAAGCTTCCGGAGAACCAGCGCCGCTATGACATCGGTAACTTCCCCAGCTACTTCGAGAGCTTTGTCGAGTTCGCTCTCGCCGACCCCGAATACGGCGCGGAGTTCCGTGAAACCTTGAAGCGGCTGCTGGCGCAATAGCACGCGTCAGACCGCAGCGGGCCTTTCCTGCGGCGGGCGTCACGCGAGCGGTTATGCCGCAAGAGGGGTCTGATACTGCTCCAGCCCCTGATATTCAAGGTCCGTGCGGATTGCCAGACTCAGATACTGATTCCCTTCCCGCACCATGAGGTCTAACGAGAGCATCTGATCGAAAAACGTTTGGACGCTCTCCTCATTGGCCTCGATCGTCCTCCCCGTGAGGCGTGAGGCCTGTTCCAGAATCTGTTTGAGGCTGCGGATCTCATCACAGAAATCGTAGAGTTCCCGCTGCAAGCCGCTGAACGGGTATAGCCGGTGCGCGTGCGCCGGGCGCGTATCCACCACCATCAATTCGGGGGCCACGCCGTACTTCTTCACCAGGTCTCCGCCCCGGTTGCTCTTCCAGATCCGGATCGGCTCCTCGAGGTTCTTCATCACGGCCTGCACGTTGCGTCCATCCCGATGTTTGTACTCGAAGAAGTAGGCAAGATTCGCCACCGCTTCCGGCGGAATGGGATAGAGGAATGCGTAGAGGGAGAAGGGCTTCACTTCCACCAGCCCAAACTCCTCGGCATTGTTGAAATTCGGGCTGAACCGGTCCAGCCGGATGGGGCTCACCGCTCCCGGCGGGCGCAGATGATAGAGCGCCGGGATTGTAGCCGCAAGTTCGTCGTAGTGTTGTTGCGTCTCGCCGGGGAATCCGAAAAGCAGGTTCCAGGCTGCCTCCACTTTATACTCCCGGCAACTCTTGAGAAGTTGAATATTCTGGATGGCGGTGACGCCCTTCTTCATCAACTTGAGCACCGGCGTGCTGAGGCTCTCGACCCCCGGTTGCACGGCCCACACGCCAGCCTCCTTGAGCAACTTCACCTGCTCCGGCCGGAGGTTTGATTTGATCTCGTAGAACAAGTTGTAGCCCGCATTCTTCTCTTTCAAGGCAGGCAGGAAATCCCGGAAATAGTCATGGGAGATGATGTTGTCCACCGCGGAGAAGCTCTTCAGGTTGTAACGTTCGCTTTGGCGTTCCAGTTCGGCGATGGTCCGCGCCGCGCTCTTGCAGCGGAACTTCATCGTGTCGCCATTGAGGCCGCAGAAGGTGCAATGGGATTTCGCTCCCCACCAGCAACCCCTCGCGCTCTCTATCAGCAGTGTCGGGTTGATGCGATCCTTCAATCGGCTGGCGGCAATGGCGGCGAAGTACTCCGAGAAGTCCGGGTCCGGCAGCGCATCCATGTCATGCACGCGATCTTGTGGACCGGCCACGCGCGGCACGCCATCCTGGCGGTAAATCAACCCGCGCACATCGTCCACGCTCGCTCCCGTTGCGCGCCGCCGCAGGAACTCGGGAAAGCTGTAGTCGGATTCCCCACTGAAAACGGCATCGATCCACGGGAACTGGCGCATCAACTCCATTCCCATCACACCCTCACAGTTGGCGCCGCCCATGATCGTGAGCTTCTCCGGAAACCGGTCTTTGATGCGGCGCGCGAGAGCAAGGGAAGCGAGCGTCTGCTGAAATGTGGAGGTAAAGCCGACTACGTCGTAGCCGTCGATGGCGAAGCGATCGATGCACTCATCGAGAAACGAAGCCACAAGTTCCCGGGCTTCAAGCAGCGATTCGAAGTTGGTGGGCGAACCCGCGTTCGCCTTCACGGTCGCCAGGTAAGTGGCGGTATCGATCTGGCCGCGAAAGAGATCCTGTGCGAACAGCCAGTCTCCGGCAAAGAGCGCGTGGCTGAGGTCCGTATCGATCACGAGATAGCGGTCAAGTCCGATGATCTCGGCAAAGCGCAAGTTGCCATGCCCCGTGTGGCACTCAAACCCCTCCTCCTCCGCCCGCGCCTTCAACAGGGAGATCCCAATCGACGGACGGGAAACGGAAACGAACGGCATCGTCAAAAGCAACACGCGTGGATTGCGAATCATTGCATCAGCCCCAGTTGGATGAGTTGTGGTGATTGTTCACGGAGATGCACGAGTGTTCCCAGCAACTCGCGGTCCCGTTCGGATTGCGCATCAGCGCCGGAGGTGAGTTGTTTCGCCAACCGGTCCGGCTGGATGGAGAAGCGGTTGTGGCCGCAGCCATTACATAGAGGCCGTTCGTCGAGGCGCCCCGCATCGCTAAGGGCGCGAATCGAGCGATACTGCGCACCTTCCCAAACTTCGCGGATCGTCGCATCGCGCACGTTCCCCATCACGTTGTCCCGGCGCCAATCCATGCAGCAGGTAACCACGTCGCCATTCCACAGCACGGCGAGCGTCGTATAAAGCGACTGGCACGCTGTCATTTGCCAGTTGTGCAACTGGCTTTGATTCGCCGGCTCCGCGAACGGCAGCATGTCGGCGAACTCCGCCACATCGATATTTCCCGCGCGGTCATTGAGCGGATTCAAGTAGAACTCCACGCCGCGGCTGCGCCAGTATTCGCGCATCAGCGCCACCTCGTCCCGGTTGCGCTTCATCAGGATCGCGGTTACCACCAGGCGCGTTCGGGAGCCTCGCCTCCGCAGGCAGTCCCGCAGGGTGTTCACGTTGCGCAGCACTGTATAGCCGTCGATCTTCATCGTGTCCCGGTAGGTATCGCCCGTGAGGCCGTTCGAGCTGATATGAATCGTGTGCAGCCGGAGTTCGGCAAGGCCCTCCGCGATGTCTTGGTTGAGCAGCGCCCCGTTCGTCGTGATGCACACCTGCGCGTGCGGGTTCTTGCGCGCCATATACTCCGTGCGCGCCACGATTTGCCTATCCATCAGCGGATCGTTGTTCAGAAACGGCTGCAGCAACTGTACCGGGTATTCGCTTACCTCATCGATCAGCCGGCGGTAGAGCGATTCCTCCATCACGCCCTGCGGTTCGGTCTTCGAAACCACCGGGTGCGGGCAGAAGCCGCACTTCGCATTGCACCGCGAAGTGGTTTCAATCTGAATGCCTACCGGAAATGGAGAAACACGCATCTCGTCTTGCTCCCGGTTAGTTCTGCACGTACGTGCAATCGTTGCACAAGGCAAGCTCCGCCACGCGCCCTTGTTCGTGCAAGCGGCGGTAGTGCCGATAGGGCTCTCCCTGCCAGATCTCCCGAATGCTTTGCCGGCTCACGTTCCCCAGCACCACCTTGCGCCGCCAATCCATGCAGCAGAGCAGCGCATCGCCGTTGTAGCCGATGTACATCTTCCGGTAAAGCAGATCGCACAGCCGGACGGGTTTCGGAGCCACCGTCTTATAATTCAGTTCCACGAAGTTCTTGACGTTGCCCGCGCGGTTCACCAGCGGAGAAGATCCCGATTGCACACCCCGGCTCTGCCAATAGCGGATGTTCTCTTCAATCTCCCCCCGCATCCGCTCGGTCTCGATCATGTTGGTGAAGACGCGCAGCGAGTCCGGCTTCACATCCAGCAAGTAGTCGATATTGCGCTTCACGACGTCGAACTTCAGCCCCATGATGTGTTCGTAGGTTTCCTTGGTGGCGCCATTGAAGCTGAACCAGATACCGTCGAGACCGGTTTTCACCAGTTGGTCAGTCACTTTCGGGAAGAGCAAGGAACCATTGGTCGTAACCGTGAGCATGATTTTGGGGAGACGCTCTTTCGTCCGGGCGAGAATCTCACACATCCGCGTGTCCGTAAAGGGTTCGTTATTGAGAAATGGTTCAATCCGCCACAGATGGCGCTGCCCTTCGCATTGCCTCAGGATGCCGTCATACATTTCGAGAGGCATTCTCCCCTGCGGCAGTTCCTTGGAAACCTCGGGGTACGGGCACATGATGCACGTGGCGTTGCATGCGGTATTGGTTTCCACCTGAATCTCGGCGGGAAAGTCCAGTTCCTCGGTAACGTGTCTTCGGATCATCGCCGGCGCGGCGCTCTTGGGCAAGGGCGCGCAAACTTCGCCAAGCAGTTCGTGCCATTGCTCGATGACGCGCTGCGCGCTGTAGTTGCGGAAGACGTGCAGCCAGTGCCGTTCGCCCAACCGGAAACGCTCCCCGGAATCGAGGGCGAGCCGTTCGATCGCCAGGGTGAGTGCGGCGATATCTCCCGGTGGAACCAGCACACCGGCATCGCCGCCGCAAAGCTGTTCCCGCGCCGCGCCGTCTTCATAGGCGATCACTGGAGTGCGTGCCGCACCGGCCTCGTTGATCACGTGCGACATCCCCTCTCCCCGCGAAGGAAGCACGACGATGTCGGCGGCTTTCAGCAAAGCGGGGATGTCATTCCGCGCACCGGTAAACGTGAACCGCTGCGGCGTGAACAGCGCGTAGGCGCGCTGCATGAGGCGCTTCGCGTAATCGCGTTGAAACGCATCCGCGGGGCCTACGATGAGAAATCGCAACTCGGGAAGGCGCGGCAAGAGCATGCGCGCCGCCTCAATGAGATCGTCGATCCCCTTCTTCGCGTCAAGTCTCCCCACGAACAACACGACCGTCTCGCCGCCGAACCCCAGTTCTCGCCGGAGCGTCTCGCGATCCAGATGATCATACTCCGCGAGATCCACCATGGATGGAAGATAGGCGGCATGGGAACGTTCGGCGAACAGCGGCGCCGCCGCGTCACGAATCGCCGGTGATACGCCAATCAGCCGCGCGGTGCGGTTCTTGGCCACGCGCGCCACTTCTTCCACGATGCCGGCATGCTCCACAAGGGCGCACTCGTGCTCTGGAATGCGCTGCATCGCGGCGTGCGCGATCGCCACATCCTGGCACGCCACCACCACCCGCACCCCTTCGCCGAGAATCTTCCGTTCCAGATAGAGCGCCTTCTCTTCCGCACTCGCGAGCCCGTGGCAGACGGTGTCGATACGCACGCCCAGTTGTTCGATCCGCGCCTTGGCGGGAGAAGCCTCGGGCACTTCGTGCAGGCTGAGCACGGAGAGGGGATAGGCCTTACGGTTGAGGTAGCGCGCGAGAAGGGCCACCTCCGTCTCCTCGCCTCCGGTGCGCAAGGTGGAGAGCACAAACAGCACCGGGTGATTCGTCTTCCGCACGGCCGGCGGAGCAATCCTCCGGGTGGCCGGATGGCGGAATCGCGCCTCCTCTTCTTCCATCAAACGCAGCCATGCCGCGGAGCGCTGGTCGAAATCGAGGAGCGCATGCGCATCCCGCCGCGCCTCTTCGCCGAGTTCAAGGCGGCGTTCGGGATGGTCGGCAAGATCCGATATTTCGCGCACAAGTCCATGGATATCGTGCGGCTCCACTAATCGCCCATTGGCGTTGTGGCGCAGCACATCGGGTACGCCTCCCACCCTGGAAGCAATCACACCGAGCCCCATCGCCATCGCCTCGGCAAGAGCGTTGGGGAAACCATCCGCCAGGGACGGATGGCAGAAGAGATCGCTCGCCGCCAATAGGCTGGGCATCTCGCGCACGTCGCCCGCAAATCGCACCGCTCCGTTCAGCCCGAGGTGGTCGCGCAGCTTCTGCAAGCGTTCGCGGTCTTCGCCTTCACCGGCAAGGACGAGACTCAGGTTGGGGCGCTGCTTGCGCGTCTCCGCAAAGGCCAGCAG
>JADYZL010000350.1 GCA_020853155.1 Bryobacterales bacterium | reverse complement strand
CAATCGAAGGATTTCCGTGACAGCTTGAGGATCGGCCTGGCAAGCACCTGATTGAGGAGGATCTACTATCGTGGCAGGAGCACGCCATATCTTCACCTCTGAGTCGGTTTCAGAAGGCCATCCAGATAAGCTGGCCGATCAACTTTCCGACTCCGTTCTCGATGCCGTCCTTCGGGATGACCCTCGCGGCCGCGTTGCCTGTGAAGTCCTTGTGACCACGGGCCTCGTTCTCGTGGCCGGCGAGATTACGACAACCAGCTATGTCGATGTTCCCACCCTCGTCCGCGAGGTGGTGCTCGATGTCGGCTATAACGACGCCCGCATGGGTTTTGATGGCAAGACGTGCAGCGTTCTCAACGCGATCCAGTCGCAATCACCGGATATCGCGATGGGCGTGGATACGGGCGGCGCCGGCGACCAGGGCCTCATGTTCGGTTACGCCTGCGACGAGACGCCCGAACTGATGCCGCTCCCGATCATGCTGGCGCATCAGTTGGTGAAGCAGAATACCGATGTGCGCCGCGCCGGCAAGCTGAAGTTCTTGCGGCCGGATTCGAAGAGCCAAGTGAGCGTGGAGTATGAGGGCGGGAAGCCGGTGCGGTTGGAAGCTGTCGTCATCTCTACGCAGCACGACGACGAAGTTTCCACGGAAGACCTGCGCGCCGCGGTGAAGGCCGAAATTATCGATCCGATCGTTCCGGGCTCGATGGTGGATGCGAACACGAAGATCCACATTAACCCCACCGGACGGTTTGTCATCGGCGGGCCACACGGCGATACCGGCCTCACCGGCCGTAAGATCATCGTCGATTCCTACGGCGGCATGGGCCGCCATGGCGGCGGCGCCTTCTCGGGCAAGGACCCGACAAAGGTGGACCGCTCGGCCTGTTACATGGCGCGCCACGTGGCGAAGAACATTGTTGCCTCCGGATTGGCCACCCGCGCGGAAGTGCAGTTGGCTTACGCGATCGGCGTTGCCGACCCCGTTTCCGTGATGGTGGATACGTTCGGCACCGGGCAGATCGGCGACGACCGGATTTCCGATCTCGTCCGCGAGATCTTCCCGCTCACGCCGAAGGGGATCATCGATTACCTCAACCTGCGCCGGCCGATTTATCGCGCCACGGCGGCCTATGGCCACTTCGGGCGCAGCGGCGACAACTTCCCGTGGGAATCGACCGCGAAGGCGGAAGATTTGCGTTCCGCGGCTGGGGCCGTGGCAACCGCCTAGGGCTGAGCCGAGCGATACGGGCTCATCTTTCCATGGGCCTGTGCGCGGCAGGGCATTGTGAGAACCGGGCGCTCCATGGAGTGAGCGCCCGGTTCCACGAAGGCACACGCTTTGAACAGACACTCCGAAACAAGCATGCGTTCGAGAACGGTCTCCCCCCGGGACCGCAGTAACCCCCGATAGCCAATTTTTCCCTAAAGAGGACAAGACCTTGTCAGACGATTGCAAGCGCACACTGGAAATTAGTATTCCCGTCGAGGAAGTGGAAAAGACGACCCGCCACGTGGTGGAGGAACTCGGCACGAGGGTCAAGATCCCCGGCTTCCGGCCCGGCAAGGTTCCGGCGGACGTGGTGCTGAAGCGGTTCAAGGACCAGGTGCGCCAGGATGTGCTCGATCATCTGCTCGGGCCGGCGTTTAACCGGAAGGCCGATGAACTGGCGTTGCATGTGGTGGGGCGGCCCACGGTGAAGGATTTGAAGTATGAAGAGGGGCAGCCGGTGGAGTTCACGGCCGAGTTTGAGGTGCGGCCGGAGTTTGAACTGCAGGATTACGACAATTTGACGGTTCCTTATGAAGAGCCGCAAGTGAGCGAGGAAGACGTGGATGCGCGGCTCGCCTCGTTGCGGGAACAACGCGCGGAACTGGTGAATGTGGATCCGCGCCCGGTGGAAGAGGGGGATTTCGCGGTGATCGCGCTTGAAAGCCTCTCCAGCGTCGGCACGGAAGAGCCCATCAAGCAGGACGAGATGAATCTCGAGGTCGGCGGTGAGTACACGCTGCCCGAGTTCACGGAGAACGTCAAGGGCATGGAAGTGGGGGATACCAAGGAGTTTGACGTTGTTTACCCCGGCGATTACAGCGGCCGCAATCTAGCGGGGCGCACCGTTACTTTCAGGGTGACCCTGAACGGCCTGCGCAAGCGGGAGATGCCCGAATTGAACGACGAGTTCGCCCAGGATATGGGGGATTACAAGACGCTCGACGATCTTAAGGAGAACGTGCGGCGTTCCATTCTCGCGGAGCGGGAGTTCGTCGCGCGGGAACGCAGCAAAGAGGCGATTGTGGCCCTGTTGAGCGACGCTTACTCCTTCCCGGTGCCCGAAGCGTACGTAAGCCAGCAGATTGATTCGCAGGTTCGGCGCCAGATTCGTAATCTTGCGGCGCAAGGCGCCGATATGAACAATGTACAGATCGATTGGGACAAGGTGATCGAGGAGCAGCGGGAGCCGGCGGCGAAATCGGTCCGGGTGGGCATGGTGATCGAGAAGATCGCGGCTGCCGAATCGGTGGAAGTGTTAGAGAAGGAAGTAAACGACGAAGTGGCGAGAATCGCCCGACGGGAGAATGTGGCTCCGGCGGCGCTCCGGGAACGCATCGAGAAAGATGGCAGCATCGTCCGCATCGCGCAGCAGATCCAGACGGAGAAGACCTTGAATCTGCTGCTGGAACGGGCCACGAAGGTGGCGCCAGCGCCGAAGGCCGAAGATTCGGAGGCAGAGGCTCCGGAGGCAGGCTCGGCGGCGTGATAGAGGGCGAGCTCCGCTGCGGCGCAGGCAGGGAATACACGGCGAAAGACGCCTAAAATCAGGGGTGGGACCCGCGCCTGGGCGTTACAGTGTAGGTAGATGGGAGAACTCGACCCGGTACCACCGGGCCATCGAGCGCCCGTCCGTGTAGTTTTGCGCTAACGAAGATTGCATAAAGCGATTAGAATGGTTGCAGGCGAAGGGTGGATTCTCGGTAGAACCTTTGCCTTGCAGGCCCCATGTCCTGCGCGTCTCGTGAATCGCTTGTGAGAGGCATGAGTTCAGTTCGGTTCCGGATGGCTGCCGGCAGCGTCGCCAGCGGGCTCATCCGTTGCGGGTTGGAGAGCGGTTACGAGATCGTAACGAATGGGGGTATGGCTTGAAACGGACGGGACCAATGGACACACTCCGCTGCTCTTTTTGCGGCAAGACCCAGGACCAGGTTGGCAAGCTCATTTCTTCCCCCAGCGATTACCCGAGGGCGTACATCTGCGACGAATGCGTGGGCGTGTGCAATTCGATTCTTGAAGACGACCAGGTAGAATCCACGCAGGTTAGCCTCGGTAAACTTCCCAAGCCGCTCGAGATCAAGGAATACCTCGACCAGTACGTGATCGGCCAGCACGGCACCAAGAAAAAACTGGCCGTGGCGGTCTATAACCATTACAAACGGATTCAGATGAACCGCCAGCGTTCGAGCGACGTGGAGATCGCGAAATCGAACATCGTGCTGGTGGGGCCGACCGGCTCCGGCAAGACGCTGCTGGCGCAGACCCTGGCGCGCATTCTCGACGTTCCGTTCGCGATTGTCGACGCCACGACGCTCACGGAAGCGGGCTACGTGGGCGAGGATGTGGAGAACATTATCCTGCGGCTGCTGCAGAACTCCGATTGGGATGTGCAGCGCTGCCAGCAGGGGATCATCTATATCGACGAGATCGACAAGATCAGCCGGAAGGACGAAAACCCGTCCATCACGCGCGATGTTTCCGGCGAGGGCGTGCAGCAGGCGCTCCTGAAGATCCTGGAAGGCACCATCGCCAACGTGCCGCCGCAAGGCGGACGGAAGCACCCGCACCAGGAGTTCACTCCGGTAGATACAACCAACATCCTGTTTATTTGTGGCGGCGCGTTTGTCGGCCTCGAAAAGATTGTTGGCCAGCGGTTGGGAAAGAAGACCATCGGCTTCATCGACCCCGCGGATGCCAACGGGAAGGCCGCAGCGGCCATCACGCGCGACACCCGGTTGCTGGGCGAAATGCAGCCGCAGGATTTGATCCGTTACGGCTTTATTCCGGAACTGATCGGCCGCTTGCCGGTGGCCGCCGTTCTCGACGACCTCGATAAAGCGGCTTTGGTGCAAATCCTGACGAAGCCAAAGAACGCGCTGATGCGTCAATACCAAAAGCTGTTCGAGTTTGAGAACGTAAAGTTGAAGTT
>JADYZL010000349.1 GCA_020853155.1 Bryobacterales bacterium | reverse complement strand
TCTATGGCCCCTATTTCTCGGAACTTCACAAAAAGGAAATGACACCCGTGCTGCTCCGCTTCGCCTTTCGCAATCTCACTGGCGCCAACGACGGCGAGTGGATACAGGCGAATCGAGAGAAAATGCGCGAGTTCCTTGCCTGGTCGGAAGGCTATTCCTGGAAACAACGGCAATAGGCGCTAGCGCGCGATTCGCGCCTCCAGGCACGCCGAATGAGTGAAGATTCTTGGGAACGCGCTTGGCTAGATAAGCAGGGCGTCCGGACCCTGAACGTGCCGTATGAAGGCTTCCGCGGAACCGCACCGGGCCTCAATGCCTCGAAAGCGTTCCATCGGACCATGATGCCGCTCGTAGGTTTCGCGGATCTTCTGGCTCACGTGGACGAAGCAGGCTTCGTGCTTCCGCTCCACGGTGGCAGTGATATCCACATAATCGGTGGGGCGGAAGACCTGGGTTTGGCTGCCGGTGGCCACCTCATAATAAAAAAGCGGTTGGCGGCGGCCAAGGCTGAGCCAGGCATCGAGCACGAGGTTTGCGCAGTGGCGGTGGTCGCGGTGCGTATCGAGCGGCCAGTGTGTGAAGATCAGGTCCGGCGCTTCCTTCTCGAGAATGGCGCGCATCTCCGCATAGCGTGCGTTGGTGATCTCGCTTGATCCGTCAATCTGGCCCGCGAAGATCGGGCGAGCCTTCATGAGCTTGCAGGCTTTCTCCGCTTCCGCGGTCCGGATGCGGGCCGCCTCCTGGTGGGAAACCCCCTCGATGCCCGCCTCGCCGCGCGTCAGGTACAGCACCACGGACTCGAAGCCTGCATCGACGTAGCGCAGGATCGTGCCGCCGCAACTCGTCTCAGGGTCGTCGGGATGCCCACCGGCAACCAGAATCTTCCGCTGACGAGGCGCGCTCTGCCCCGCGAACGCTGCCGATGCCGCCGCGCCTGCAAGAAGGCCGCCAGCGGCGCGGCGCGTGAAGCCGCGCACCAGCGAAGAGTTGGAGCCATGCCTTGTGCTTTCCATGTCGAATCTTCCCTGCCCCAGTCGATTGCCTGCTGCTCTACGGAAGGAGCCCCAAGCCAACGGTGTTCAAGGATATCAGATCCCCTTCCGGGGCTGCTTGGCGCACTGCGACGGCGCGAACCCGCTGGAATGGGGCCTTGGACTTCCGCCGATCAGTGGGCCGGGCGAAGCACGCGCTCCGACCGGCTTCGCCTCGATTAGAAGCTGTATTTCAGCGCGAATTGCACCACCCGGGCGCCACCCGCGCCCAGAATACGCCCGAAGTTTTTGTTGTTCAGCGCGGAGTTCGGATTGCTGAAGTTCGGATGGTTGAAAGCACTGAAGAACTCCGAGCGGAACTGGAGACGATGATTCTCCCGAAGCTCGAAATTCTTGAAGACGGAAAGGTTCCAAGTTGCAGCGCCGGGGCCGTAAACGATGCTCCGGCCCGCCGTGCCGGGCGTGCCCGTAGCCGGTTTGGCGAACGCCTCCGTGTTGAAGTACTTCATCAGCCATTCATCGCGGGAGCGCCCGCCGCTCAGTTTGGGGTCTCCCACCAGATCCGCGCGGTCGTTCGCATTCCCATCCAGGTTCGTATCGCTGCCGGCGGTGACGGTGAACGGATTGCCGCTATCGAAACGGGTAATTCCACTAACCTGCCAGCCGTTGATCACCTGCTTCCCGAACCAGCCGTAGCGCGCTGTTTCAGGAAGATCCCATAGATAGCTGGCCACGAAGACATGCGGAGCGTTGGAGCCCGACGCACCACGATCAAGGAGCCGGTTGTTGGAATCCACCAGCGCCACCGCGGTTGCGCTGAAGATGTCGTCTGAAATTTCATCGATCGATTTCGAGAACGTGTATGCCCCGTTGATCGAGAAGCCCTTCGTTAGACGTTGCCTGAACGTCAATTGCAAAGAGTCGTAGTGCGCATTGGACCCAGTGTTGGTGTGCGCAATCTGGGCGAATGTGCCGGGCAGGTAAGGCCGCCGCGCGTTCACGTTCGCCGCGGTGGACTTGCCCGGAATATAGAGCGGCGCATTGGCGTCGCGCTGAAAAAAGAGTTTGCGCGAGGTATTACCCACGTAAGCGGCCTGCACGGTGAGGGTCGAGGTCAACTGGCGCTCAATCGCGAGGCTATAGTGCTGCACGTAAGGAGTGGCCGCATTTTCATCGTAGTAGTTCGTGGTGACCGGCAGGGAGAAGCGCGGATTCGACCGGTCCAGGGTATACGGAAATGGACTGCCACCGGGCACATTCGACCACGGATCTTTCAGATTGGGAGTGCCGAAAGCCGTGACGTCCACCAGAAACGGCTGTCCCTGCAAGTTCGACGTCACGTTGGCGAAGGATACCGCGTAGAAGACGCCGTATCCGGCACGGATCGCCGTACGCCCGCTTCCGGTTGGGTCGAACGCAATCCCCACCCGTGGCGCCAGGTTGTTGAGGTCGCTCTTTGCCATCCCACGCGGGATCCCCTTGTCGCCATAAAACAACTGGCCGAGGGGCGCTTTTGGAATGACAGTCGATTGCTCATTGAAGCGGAACGTGGCGAGCTCGTCGGTAGTGCTCACGAGGGGCATGTTGATCTCGTAGCGCAGGCCCAAGTTCAAGGTCACCCGAGGCGACACCCGCCAATCGTCCTGAACGTATCCATGCATGGAGTTCGACCGGAATACACGGGCAAGGCCGTTGTTCTGGCGGAAGCTGGCCGCTTCCCCGAGCATGAAATCCGCTAACGTGTTCTTGGTGAAGTTGCCGGTAAACCGCACCTGTCCCGCGCCAAGCCAGTTGCCGATCTCATCGAACATACCATGCATGTACCAGCCGCCGGCTTTGACCGTATGGGAGCCCAGCGTCACCGTGAACGTGTCGGACGCGCTAAAGGTCTGCTCGTTCTGCCCATTCGCGCCAAAGGTCCCCATTTGCCAGCGCCCATTCACGTAAATTTGCGGCGGGCGAGGCGGTCCCGCGCCCAATGTTACGTTGCTTCCGTAATCGCTCCAGCTATGGGAAAACTCATCCACAATGGGCGTGTCCTTCTTGCTCCAGGCAAATTGCGCCTGGTTCAACATGGTTGGGCTGACGATCCAGTCATGGCTGACGATCATGTTGCGCTGGCCGTACTCCGTGGAGTTATTCGCATAGTTGGGAATCTGCGTGCCTGAAGGGAACGGGTCGTAACTGCTGCCGTTGATCCAGAAAATGCTTCCATATACCTTATGATTCGAGTTCAGCATGTGGTCCACTTTCACAAGGTATTGGTTCTCATTATCCTTGCTCGAAGCGGATGCCTCCAGCCGGTTGTCGGGCGTGTTCGGCAGAGGAATATAGCGCTCCAGAATATTGGCCGCAACGCTATCGATTCGGCTTACGGGAATCCTGGCGCCGGGGAATGCCTGGTTGGTAAGCGGATCAACGGGCCGCTGGCTGGCCACCGCAGAGGAGAAATCTCCCGTGCGTTCGGCGGCGGTGGGCGGCGTAGCGCTATTGATGAACGCGCTATTGCGGATCTTCAAGCCCTGAAATGAACCGAAGAAGAACGTCTTATTCCGAATCACGGGGCCACCAACCGAGAATCCATATTGATTCTGGCGCAGTTGCGGCACAGTAGGCTGAAAGAACGGGCGCGCATTTAGCTTGTCATTGCGGAGGAATTCAAACGCGCTGCCGTGAAATGCATTTGTACCCGATTTCAGCACGACATTGAAAACGGCGCCGGGAGAGCGCCCGAACTCCGCATTGAAGTTGCTGGTAATCAGGCGAAATTCCTGTATGGCATCCGGATTCGGCGAACTATTCCCGCTGTTGCGGAACAAATCATTATTGAAAGCGCCGTCGAGCATGAATGTGCTTTGCCTTGTGCGGCTTCCGTTGACATTGAGGAACGCGCCCGTCCTGCTCGATACGGTACTGAAATTGGTGTTGGAAACCCCAGGCAGGGTGATTGCAAGATCGTATACGTTGCGGCCATTCAAGGGCAGGTCATTGACGCGGTTTGTGTCTACCACCGCGCCGATCTGCGTCTGGTAGGAATCGACTTGAGCGGCTTCGGTCGTCACCTCCACGGATTCGGTTACCGCGCCGACGCTCAGGCGGGCATCCACGCGCCGGTTCTGGTTCACTTCGAGCCCGATCGCCGTTGCAACGAAAGTCTTGAAGCCATCCATCCGTGCTTCCACCTTGTATTGGCCCACGGGAAGCGCCGTGACGATATAGTTGCCGGACCCATCGGAGGTAACCGTACGTGACTCGCCGGTCAGGCTATTGCTAACAACAATCGTGGCGCCGGGTACGGCCGCATTCGACTCGTCGAGGACGGTTCCTAGAATCGTTCCGGTCACTTGCGCCGGGAGCGAAGCCGGGAGGAGCCAAAAGCCGAGCAGACTGCACACCAGAAATCGGATCAGGAGAGACGCATTCATCTATGACCTCTTTTCCATTCGAGCTCGATAGCTTATATTACGTCACATTCACGTGCCGGTTTAGAGTCCTGCGCGTTTGGCGGCGCGGCCAACGGCTTGCTCGGACGGTGGCATAATCGGAAAATCCATGGCGATCGATATCCTCCAACTCAAAGCGCTGCTGCCAGGGCGGGCGATCCATTGGCTTCAGGAGACCGAATCGACCATGAATGAAGCGTCGCTGCTCGCCCGGCAACAAGCCCCGCACGGCGCCATTGCCGGCGCGGAACGGCAGACCCAGGGCCAAGGGCGCATGGGCCGCAACTGGCATTCTCCCGACGGGGAGGGTCTCTATGTCACGTTCGTTTTGCGCCCGGAAGTGCCTTCCCACGATGCGCCCATTCTCACGATCTGCCTCGGTCTGGCTGTCGCTGAGTCTCTCGCCCGGGTTGCCGATCTTAGGACAGACTTGCGCTGGCCCAACGATGTTCTGGTTCATGAGCGGAAACTGGCCGGCATCCTCGTCAAGTACGAAGACGGCGCCTTTCTGGCCGGAATTGGCATTAACATGGAGCAACGCTCGTTCCCTGACGGATTGGCGACTCCAGCCACGTCGCTCGCGATCGAGGGCCGCCCCGGTACATCGCGGGAAGCCTTGCTCGCCCAGATCGCTACCCTCATCGATAGCCAATTGCGCATGCTCGCGGCGGGTGGCAAGGATCGCATTATTGAGATGTTCACGCTCGTTTCGAGCTATGCCCGCGGCAAGCAGGTGGAGGTGGAGTTCCCCTCCTCAATGGAGCGAGGCATCACGGATGGGTTGAATGAAGATGGATACCTTTGGCTTCGCCTTCCCAATGGCAAGCGCAAATTGGTGGTTGCGGGCGGCGTGCGGCCGGTTGCCAACACCTAGACTGGAAGGAGAACACTTCGGCAATGCTTCTGGCGCTCGATGCGGGAAATACGAATATCACGGTAGGCGTCTGGGATGGGGATCTACTGGTGACGCGCTGGCGTTTGCGCACCTTGCGCGATCAGACAGCAGACGAGTGGGGCATCCTGCTGCGTAATCTTTTTGATTTCGCCGGCCTGGATCAATCCGCGGTGAATGGCGTCGTCATTGCGAGTGTCGTGCCCCAACTCGAAGCTTCCCTCCGGCTGATGAGCAAGCGCTATTTCTCGCAAGATCCGCTGTTTGTGACCAGCGAAACCGACACGGGCATTACCATTCGCTACGAGAATCCGCGTGAGGTGGGCGCGGACCGCATCGTGAACGCGGTCTCCGCTTACAACAAGTATGGCGGCCCGGTCATCGTGGTGGATCTGGGCACCGCGATCACGTTCGATGTCATATCCGTGAACGCGGAATACCTTGGCGGGGTGATCTGCCCCGGCATCGGCATCAGCATTGAGGCGCTCGTGAGCCGGACGGCGCGGCTACCGCAAGTGGACTTCCGCAACCCCGGTTCCGTGATTGGAAGGACCACCGTCACCAGTATGCAATCCGGGCTCTACTACGGGGCCATTGGCATGATAGACGCCATCGCCGAGCGGCTGCTCGCCGAACTGGGGAGCACCACCCGGTTCGTGGCCACGGGCGGACAGGCCGCGATGATCCTCGAAGATTCCCGCTATCTGCACAGCGTCGATGAGGACATCACGCTCGATGGCCTGCGACTGATCTGGAACCGGTCTGGGGGAACAATCCAAGCGCAAGCCGAGGGTAGCGGCGCACCCGGAGGAAGATGAGGCCACCGCTGACAAGACGGGCCTTTCTCGGTCCGGCGAGCGGCGCCGCATTGCTTCCATTTCGAACGGTTGCGGCATCCCGGGAAGCACTTGCGGCCAAGCTGCGGCAGTATTGCCTGCGCGCTTTCAACACCACCCGAGGCGGCCTGGCCTTGGGTCTCGTTGGAAGCAATGACCTGCTCTTCCAGTCTCATCCCCGCACGGTTCGCGAGACCTTGTGGAAACCCGGCTCGACGGTGAAGCCATTCCTGCTGCGGAGACTGCTCGAATGGGAGCTGTTGCGGCCGGAGGAAACATTTCCTTGCTCCGGCGGCCCCTTGCCGTTTGCCGGTCGTCGCTTCGATTGCTCGCACGCGCAGCAAGGGGCGCCGCTGGACCCAGCCACAGCACTCGCGCTCTCCTGCAACCGCTGCTTTCTGCATTGGGCGGAGCGCCTATCACGAGCACCGGAGGGCCACTCCGGCTTCGCCGAGACGTTGCGGCGAGCGGGCTTTTCCGCCCGTCAGCCATTCGGACTCCGATGTGCTGCGGCCGCCGTTGGTAACCCTTCGTCCAGGGAGGAGATGCTATTGCAAGCATTGGGGGAGGCCCAGGTTCTGACGACTCCCCTAGCCTTGCTTCGCGCCTATGGCCGCTTGCTCTCGACGGCAAACGGGGTTGAGGAGCGGGCAGCCATGCGCGTGGTGCTTCAGGGCATGCACGATTGCGTGCGGGCCGGCACGGGCGTCGAAGCCCGCGTCGAGGGGCTCGATTTGGGCGGTAAGACGGGCACCTCTACTTCCGCGGATCGCCGCTCCCTGAATGGCTGGATGCTTAGCTTCTGGCCTGCCACGCAGCCGAGGATCGCCATGGTTGTCTTCGTTGAGAATGGGCGCGGCGGAGCCGAGGCCGCGCCGATCGCTGGCGGCGCGTGGCGTGCGCTTCGCCCCCATTTACAGGCTTTCATGGCATGATGCGCAAGATTCGAATATCGATCCTGCTTTGCCTGGCAGCTATAGCACTTCTGGCCGGTGAGATTCCCGAATACCGCGTGCGCCTTTTCTCACGAAGCGTTCCGGATGCATTGGAGATTGCCCCATCGCCCGGCGTCGCGGGTGTCCAATTGCCTCGGCTCCGGTTGGAAGACGGGCGGGAAGTGTGGCTCCGCAAGCCCCTGCTGCTGCGGGCGCAAGAGAGGTGGTTGCTGCTTGGCGCACGCTATCCATCGCGATTCAAACATGTCGATGCCACGGGTGACTTCCGCGTGCGCATACCGGGTATGCCATGGGGAAAACCGCGGGGCTCCCTGAGAATCTGGGCTCAGGATGGCGAACTGCAAGTGGAGGCTGTGCTCACAAGCGAGGAGTACGTGAAAGCCGTCTTGACGGGCGAAGGTGGGGGCATGCGCCAGACGGAAGCGCTGCGGGCGCTCGCAGTCGCCATCCGAAGCTATGCCTTCGCGAATGCCGGCCGGCACAAATCCGAGGGTTTCGATTTCTGCGATACCACGCATTGCCAGGACCTGCGCCTCGCAGAGCGCGATGCCGCGCTCGACCGCGCCGTCGAAGACACTGCCGATGAACTCTTGTGGCATGGCGGCGCTCCTGTGCCCGCGTACCACCACGCCGATTCCGGAGGGCACACGGAGAGCGCGCAGGCCGCATGGGGAACCGCCGCCCCCGGCTGGATGGAGGGACACCCCGATCCACCCAGCACCGTTCCCGCACCGCTCGCCTGGAGCGCCCGGCTCCTCAAGGCCGATATTGCACGCGCGCTGCGAGCGGAAGGCATTCCCGTTCGCGAGAATCCCGAAGTGGCCGTTCAGACGCGCACCGGTTCCGGCCGGGCCGCGCGTCTAGTGGTGGGGGGCCGGGAGATGCCTGCTTCGGATTTCCGCTTCGCCATTGGCCGTCAACTGGGGTGGCAACTCCTGAAGAGCGATCTCTACGACGTGCGGAGTGAAGACGCCTTCGTTCATTTTATCGGGAAAGGCAGTGGCCACGGCGTGGGTCTCTCGCAGCGCGGCGCGGTGGAGATGGCGCGGCAGGGCGCGAATTACCGGCAGATTCTCACGTTCTATTTCCCGGGCACGCGAACAGGCGTGAATGCCCAGGGAGTGCAGTGGCGGATGCTGCGCACGGACCGGTTGCGTTTCTTTTTTGCGCAAGGCGCCGCGGACCCCGCATTCGCCGCCGCGGCCAGCGCGGAGTTGGCCCGCCTCGAAACGGAGACCCAATACCGCTTGCGGCATGAATGGACGATTCGCGTCTATTCCAGCCTGGATCTCTTCCGCAATTCGGCCGGGCTTGGCGGGGATATTGCCGCCGCCGCCCGCGGACGAGAGATTCATCTGCAACCCCTCGCCACGCTGCGCGGCCAAGGCAACCTCCGAGCCACTCTTCGGCATGAGTTCGCGCATGCCTTGATCCTCGAAGAGGCCCAACGCCCGCTGCCGGAGTGGCTGCACGAGGCGATGGCCCGCTGGCTTAGTGGAACACTTACCCAGGCTGGGCGTCCACAACCACCCCGTTGCGCGGGCGTAACGCGCTTCGAAGATCTGGAGCGTAAGACCGTGGGCGGCTGGGAAGCGCGGCGCCAAGCTACGCTGGTAGCCGACGAATTCCTGCGCCTGGCCATCCGGCAACTGGGCCGCCAGACGGTGCTAGGCTGGCCGCGGGCGGGTTTCCCCGGCCACCACAAGGAGGCTCTCCCGGGGCTTCTTCGTCAAGCGTGCCAGCAGTGAG